>NZ_NFLD01000003.1:0-117308 GCF_002160725.1 Massilimicrobiota sp. An142
CACAAACACAAAGATTAAAAATATAAATTATGACATTTCCAAGATTAAGTTCTACTTATCAATGTTTTTTAAGTAGAACTTAGTCTTAAAAAAAGTAGAATTTACTTTTCAAATTAAATTAGATTATATCTATTTTTTATAAATAACCTCATAATCCTGATATTTAACATTCTTATAATGACCATCAATTGTATAATATTCTTAAAGCTATATCTCATATACTTCATTTCTCGACTATCATAAAACCCACAATAGTTTAAACGATGATTTGAATTTTCATTTTCTATTTTTTCATTGATTATTATAATGATCTAAAGGATAACAATAACTTAAGACTGTATATCCAATATTCTCTCTTTCTTCAAAAAATAAACTTTTTGGACTTTTAAGGCATACTTCAACATATAATAAGAAAGTTTCATATTCTGTTGAGCTGCTAAAATATGAAATGTTATTATCCCACTGCATAAAATTTAAACTAACTATATAATTGACTATTATCAATAAATAGTCAAATAATAAAACTCCCCCAATCACAACTTATCATTTAACTATTTTTAAAAGAACTTGACTATGTGTTCTGTTCCAAGAATACAATACATTCTATAATCATATATTCAACAATCATTATCTATATTTTCACATCTATATCTACCCTTTTTTACAAAAATTTTGTCATAGCAATGTGTAAAAACCACAAAAAAGTCTTTTTATGTATAATTTCATAAGTTTTTTTGCAATTATTCGAATTAATGATATAATAAACAAAGAATTATTGGAAAGTGAGGTTTACCCATGTCACGCTCAATTGTTAAACAGGCTTCTATTCTCGCTATAGCAGGAATATTAGTCAGAATTATTGGAGCTTTATATAAAAGTCCATTAACGGCTTTAATTACTGCCGAAGGTATTGGTTATTACTCTATGGCTTATAATATTTATGCTCTTATTTTACTTTTATCTTCGTATAGTATTCCAACTGCCATTTCAAAACTTATTGCTGAAAAACTGGCATTACATCAATACAATAATGTTCAAAAGATTTTAAAATGTTCATTTATTTATATTTGTATTATTGGGGGAAGTGCTGCCATTATTGCTTACTTATTGGCTCCAGTGCTTGTTACAGGGCATTCTGTATTACCACTTAGAATCTTATGTCCAACTATCTTTTTATCTGGTTTATTAGGTGTCTTTAGAGGCTATTTCCAGGCTCATCAGACAACTTTCTATACATCAGTATCTCAAATTATTGAACAAATCTTTAATGCTGTGGTTGCGATTGGCTGTGCTTATTTATTTGTTCGTCCATTCATGGAAACGGGTGGCAGTGAAATGGCTGCAGCTGGTGCAGCTGGTGGAGCTGTTGGCCCTGGTGTTGGTGTTCTTGTGGGACTCATTTTCATGTTTATCATGTATATCAAAAATCATAATCACCTGTTTATCAAAGATACACCTGATGATTATGAAGATTCCTATAAAGATATTTTTAAAATGATTATCCACATTGTCACACCGATTATTTTTGCAACATGTGTTTATAATCTGATTACCGTTATTGATCAATATATTTATTCATTTATCATTGGTACTGATCCACAGTCTGCAACTATGTGGGGTGTTTATTCAGGACAATATATTGTTTTACAAAACGTTCCTGTAGCCTTAGCTTCAGCAATGTCTACGGCTTCTATTCCAGCCATTTCATCATCATGGTCATTGAAGAATTATCGTGAAACAAGAGAACATATCCGTTCTGGTATTCGTGTGACAATGATGCTTTTGATTCCAGCGGCCGTAGGAATGAGCGTTCTAGCATATCCAATCATTGGTATTCTCTTCCCTCAAGAAGAGACTGTTATGATTTCTACCATTATGTTAGCTGTTGGTAGTCCTGGTGTCGTCTTCTTTGGCCTATCGACTTTAACCAATGGAATTTTACAAGCTATAGGGCAAGTCAATACACCTTTAAAAAATGCAGCCATTGCATTAATCTATCATATCGTTATTACAATTGTTCTGCTTTTATTAACACCTTTAGGATTATATTCATTGGTTATTGCTAATTGTTTTTATGGTTTACAAGTTTGTTATCTCAATCAAAAAATGTTACGTAAAATTACTCATTACAAACAAGAAATAAGAAAAACTTACCTATTACCTATTATTGCGTCTCTATTAATGGGTGTGATTGTAGCTATTGTTTATTATGGATTTTTTGCTTTAACAAGAAGAGTTTTGATTCCTTTAATACTTTCTGTATGTATTGGAGTTATTGTTTATTTTGTGATTATTATCTACTTCTATTCTGATCACCCTGAAGAACTCTCTTCTATTCCTTATGCTAATAAAATCATCTATAAGTTTAAAAAACATTAATAATAAGAAAGCTATTGGAAATATGTTTTATCATATAACCAATAGTTTTTTATAACTACCATAAAAAAGAAAACAGAAAGACAAGATATCTTTCTGTTTCAGTTCTCTATTGAATTATTCACCAACAGCACACATGATTTCTCCAGTGACAGCAATTTCATCTTCAACCTTTGCTTCAATAGCAGCAAAGTAAATACCACCTTTTTCTTTTGTTAAAGTGACAGTCATTGTTAAAACATCACCAGGAATCACTTGTTTTCTAAAACGTGCTTTATTAATACCAGCAAAGAAAGCAATCTTCCCTTTATTTTCTTCTTTAGAAAGTAATAAAACACATCCTGTTTGAGCTAAGGCTTCAATAATTAAGACACCTGGCATCACATGTTTTTCAGGGAAATGTCCTAAAAATTGCATTTCATTAGCAGTTACACATTTTCTTCCTACAATTGTTTTTCCATCTTCACTGATGCTTTCAATACAATCTACAAGTAAAAATGGATAACGATGAGGAATAATTTTTTGAATATCATTAGAATTATATAACATCTCTAATCCTCCCATTTCTTGAAAATCAATGATGCATTATGTCCACCAAATCCAAGAGAATTGTTCATAGCATAATGAATATCTTGTTTTCTACCAACATTAGCGACGATATCTAAATCACAGTCTTCATCTTTATTTTGATAATGAATTGTAGCTGGGATATATCCTTCCTGTAATGCTTTTACACAAATAACAGATTCTAAAGCACCACTCGCTCCTAATAAATGTCCTGTATAAGATTTTGTTGATGACATAGCCAAATGATATGCATCGTCACCAAAAGCATATTTCACAGCCATTGTTTCTGTCTTATCATTTAATGGTGTAGATGTCCCATGAGCATTGATATAATCAATATCAGATGGTTGTAAAGCAGCATCTTCTAAAGCCTGTTTCATCGCTTCTCCACCACCGCTTCCATCAGATAATGGGGCTGTAATATGATAAGCATCACAAGTTGCTCCATAACCAACAATTTCACCATAGATTGTCGCATTTCTATCTAAGGCATGTTGTAATTCTTCTAACACTAAAACAGCTGCTCCTTCACCCATTACAAAGCCACTACGATCTTTATCAAAAGGAATAGAAGCACGATTTTTATCCTCACCAGTATGCAAAGCTTTCATAGAAGCAAATCCTGCAACTGATAATGGTGTAATAGAAGCTTCACTTCCTCCAGCAATCATAACATCTTCATATCCATCTCTGATTTTATGGAAGGCTTCACCAATTGCATTTGTTCCAGCTGCACATGCGGTTACAACAGAAGATACATAACCTTTTGCACCTAAATCAATCGCAACACTTCCTGCTGCTAAATTAATTAAAGTCATAGGAATAAAATATGGTGAAACTTTTGATGGTCCTCTATTTAATAAACTTTGTTCCGCTTTTTCAATAGATTCAACACCACCAATACCACTACCAATAATGACACCAAAACGATTTTTATTCATTGTTTCTAAATCCAACTTTGCATTTTCAATAGCCTGTTTAGAAACAACTCTGGCAAATTGCGTAAAACGATCATTAAATTTTAAATCTCTTTTTGTAAAATATTGTTCTAAATCAAGATTTTTCACTTCTCCAGCTAATTTGACCTTATAATCACTTGTATCAAAATGTGTAATTTCATCAATTCCACATGTCTGATTTAAAATACCATTCCAAGTTTCTTCAACAGTATTTCCAATTGGAGATACGGCTCCCATTCCAGTAACGACAACTCTTTTTTTCATGTTTTGTCCTCCTTACATGACCATTCCGCCATCAACATTGATGACTTGACCCGTAATATATTTTGCACTATCACTTGCTAAAAAGTATGCAACATTCGCAACATCCTCTGGTTCACCCATTTGTTGCAATGGAATATTTTTTAAGATATTTTCTTTTGTATCATCACTTAAAACATCTGTCATTTTTGTGGCAATGAATCCTGGCGCAATAGCATTCGCACGAATATGACGTGGTGCTAATTCTTTCGCAACTGATTTTGTTAAAGCAATGACACCAGCTTTACTGGCTGCATAATTGGCTTGTCCAACATTTCCAATAATTCCAATTACACTTGCCATATTGATAATAACACCTGATCTTTGTTTCATCATAATACGAGAAACAGCTTTAATGGTATTAAATGTTCCTTTTAAATTGACATCAATGACATCCATAAATGACTGTGTATTCATTTTTAATAATAACTGATCTTTTGTAATCCCTGAATTGTTAACCAAGACATCAATAGAACCAAACTGTTCTAAAACAGCTTTCATCATTTGATCCATGGCATCATAATCAGTGACATCACCTTCATAAATCATAGCTTCAATACCATGGGCACAACATTCTTTTTGGACTTCTAAAGCTTCATCCTGATTTCCAATATAATTAATCGCAATATTATATCCTTCACTTGCAAATTTTAAAGCAATGGCTCTACCAATTCCACGACTGGCACCAGTAATTAACGCTACTTTACTCATCTTTTAACGCTCCTAACATTTGATTTAAACCTTCAATACTATCTACACTATAAACAGGAATACTTCTATCTGTCTTCTTAACAAAGGCACTTAATGCTTTTCCTGGTCCAATTTCCACAAAAGCTTCAACACCTTGTGCAATCATATATTGAATTGATTGATAGAAATAAACACTTGATTTGATTTGTCGAGTTAAAATATCAATGAGATCTCCATCTTCTTCTTTTCCTGAAACATTATAAACAACTGGAATCTTTGTTTCATGAATATCATATTTTTCTAACTCTTCTTTCAGCTTATATGATGCTTCTTCTAATAATGGAGAATGGAATGCTCCTGAAACTTTTAATGGAATGACACGTTTTGCGCCAGCTTCTTTTAATTTTTCTGAAGCAATCTCAACAGCTTCTTTTGTTCCTGTAATCACAATTTGTCCTGGACAATTATAATTGGCAATTGTGACACCATCAATAGGTTCAATAACTTCTTGAATCTTTTCAGCATCCATGGCTAAAACAGCTGCCATAGATGTTGTTCCAGCTGGCAGGGCTTCACTCATAATCTGTCCACGACGTCTCACGATTGAAATCGCATCTTGTGTGTCAAATGCTCCTGCATAAGCCAAAGCAGAATATTCTCCTAATGATAAACCTGCCACATAATCAGGATGAATACCTTGTGCTTCAATCACTTTCGCGATAGCTAATGATGTTGTTAAAATACAAGGCTGTGCATATGATGTTTCATTTAAAACATCTTCAGGTCCTTCAAAACATACTTTTTTGACATCAATATCAATATTGGCCTGATCAAAAACATCTCTGGCTTCTTGGAATTCATCATAAAATGCTTTTCCCATACCTACATATTGACTACCTTGACCAGCAAAAATCATTCCTATTTTCATAGATTTTCCTCCATTTCTTTCATATATTCATGAATCACTTCTTCAACATGTTTCATTTCATGAATTCTCGCTGCCTGGCTTCCTACAAAAACCAGACCATTTTGTACATTTCCTTTTACACTCTGTATCAATGCTTCACTAATACAATAAGGTGTATTTTCAGGATTGCAAGGAATCATGCAATGCAGACAATTTTTCATACAGATATTTCCTGTTTGTCTTGTTTTCTTTACAAAATCATTGACAATAGCACGTCCTGGAAGTCCTGCTGGACTTGAGACAAGTTCAATATCTTCTTGGCGACATTGAATAACCATATCTTTAAATTCTTGTGCTGCATCACATTCATAAGTCGCAATAAATGGTGTGGCAATCTGTACACCTGTTGCACCTAATTTGATGAATTCAGCAATCTTCTTTCCAGAATCTATACCTCCAGCAACAAAAACAGGAATTGTCTTTTTGTATTTGTCTTCCCAAACTTTTAATTCTTTTTTAACATCAGCTAAAATATCACTTAGTTTTTGACACGTATGTGCCAATAAATCATCTTTTTTAAATCCCAGATGTCCACCAGCTTCACTACCTTCAATCACTACGAAATCAGGTGTATACTGATAACGTTTATCCCATACTCTGGCAATCAGTTTGGCCGCTTTTCCACTCGATACAATCGGTGCTAAAAGCGCCTTTCCTTTAGCAAACTTAGGTAAATCTAATGGTAATCCTGCCCCTGAAATAATGGCATCACAACCACCTTCAAGAGATGCTTTCACGAAATCTTCATAGTTTTGACTGGCAACCATAATATTGACACCAATCAAACCATTTCCTTTAGCAAGCTCTTTGGCACGTTGAATATGATCTTTTAAAGCCTGACAATTGACAGCAATTGGATTTTTTCTAAATCCTTCATAATTATAGCCAGGATGAGCGGCACTGATGACACCCATAGCACCACATTTTGCAACTGCTCCTGCTAATGATGATAAAGAAATACCGACTCCCATACCACCTTGAATGATAGGAAGTTTCATGATACGATTTTGGATTTGAATCATTGCATTTCCTCCATGACTTTTTGCAGGTTTGCATAAACTTGTTTTGTTGAAGCCATCATTTCATCAAGAATCTGTTGCATTGGTTTCTTTTCTTTGACCATTCCAGCAATTTGTCCCATCATCACAGACCCAGTTTTCACATCACCACTTTGTACAGCTTTTCTTAAAGCCCCAAGTGTTAATTTTTCTAATTCTTCACGACTTTCAAAATGTCCTTCAAGTTTTAAATATTCTCTTGCCATTTGATTCTTTAAAATACGGACTGGTGTATTCACACTTCTTCCAGTTACAACAGTATCAGTATCTTTGGCTTTAATAACAGCATCTTTATAGTTTTCATGAATTGGACATTCATCAGCAACCAATAGACATGTTCCAATCTGTACGCCAATAGCCCCTAAACTCAAAGCTGCCATCACACCACGTCCATCTCCAATTCCACCAGCTGCAATCACTGGAATATTGACAGCATCTACAACTTGTGGAACCAAAGCCATTGTTGTCATTTCACCAACATGTCCACCTGATTCTCCACCTTCAACAATCAAGGCATCAGCACCAGCTCTTTCCATACGTTTAGCCAAACCAACGCTAGGCACAACTGGTAAAACTTTAATTCCAGCTTCTTTGAGTTTTGCCATATAAGGTCCTGGATTTCCCGCTCCTGTTGTCACAACATGAACGCCTTCTTCAACAATAACATCAATAATTTCACTGGCATATGGATTCATCAACATGACATTGACACCAAAAGGCTGGTCTGTTAATTGTTTACATTTTTGGATTTCTTCACGTGTTTGAGCTGCATCCATTGATCCTGTCGCAATAATCCCTAAACCACCACTATTAGAAACACAGGCAGCAAAGGAAGCAGTTGCAATATTCGCCATAGCTCCTTGAATAATAGGGTATTTTATATTTAATAATTCATTTAATAACACTTTATTGTCCTCCTCTATTGTCAATAAGAGTTGCTCCATAAGTTAATCCAGCACCAAATCCAACCAAAATAACACGTCCCTTTTCAGGAATTTTTCCTTCTCTTTGGGCCATTGCATAAGCAATAGGAATACTGGCCGCTGAAGTATTTCCAAACTCTTGAAGATTCATATAAAATTTTGATAAATCGACTTTCATCTTTTTTGCCACATGAGAAATAATACGATAATTCGCCTGATGTGGAATAACCAAATCAATATCATCTATAGAAAGTCCTGACTGATCCAAAACATTTTCAATAGATTCTTTTAAAACTCTAATTGCAAATCTAAACACATCATTTCCTTTCATATTTAAATAATGTGTTGATGCTCCCTGATTTTGTAAATCATGAACTAAAGGCAATCCTTGAGCATGTAAGACTTCCTGTAAGTCTCCTTCACTATTGGCATAGTGATAAAGTTTTGTATCTCCTCGACCAAGAACCATCGCACCTGCACCATCCCCAAATAAAACGCAAGTTGAACGATCATTCCAGTCAATCATCTTACTAATTGTTTCACTACCAATGACTAAGATATGGTGATATCTACTTAATAAATCACTGGCAATCTGAAATGCATATAAAAATCCACTACATGCTCCATTAATATCAAAAGCAAAGACAGGACAATCATTTAATCCCAGTTTTGCCTGAACAAGACAAGCTGTTGAAGGTGTCATACAATCTGGTGTCATTGTTGCAACAATAATCACTTCAATGTCTTCTTTTTGAATATGTGCATCTTCAATCGCCTGTAAACTGGCTTTATAAGCCAAATCACTTGTATTTTCAGTTTCACTCACATAACGTGATGAAATACCTGTTCTTTGTACAATCCATTCATCACTTGTTTCAACTCTTTTTTCTAAATCAAAATTCGTTACTTTCTTTTGAGCTTTAACAAACCCAGTTCCTAATATTTCTATTGAACTCATGACATAACTCCTATCTTACGGAACTTTTGATAACGTTTTTCCAATAAATCTTTTTCTTTTGTATGAGTTAAAACATCTAATTCTTTTTGTAAATACTGATCAATATTATCTAATACAAGTTTTAAATCATTTTGCATACCACCTGTTGGTTCTTTGACCAAATAATCAGCAATTCCTTTATCATATAAATCATACGATGTCAGTTTCATCACTTCAGCCGCTTCTTGAACACGACTATCATCTTTCCATAAAATACTTGCAAAACCTTCAGGTGATAAAACAGAATAAATGGCATTTTCTAACATACAAATACGATCGGCAACACTTAAAGCTAATGCTCCTCCACTACCACCTTCTGATAAAACAATACAAATAACAGGTGTTTTCAAATCAGAAAAAGTGTATAAACATTCAGCAATCGCCTGTGCCTGTCCCCTCTCCTCAGCTTCGATACCAGGATAAGCTCCTGCGGTATCTACAAAAGTAATGATTGGTCGATGAAACTTTTCGGCTTGTCTGGCAAGTCTGAGAGCTTTACGATAACCTTCAGGATTACACATTCCAAAATGACGATTCAAATTTTCTTCCAATGTCTTTCCTTTGGCTTGCGCAATAACAGTGACTGGCATATCGTGAAAATAACCAATTCCCCCAATAATAGCCTGATCATCTCCATAACATCTATCCCCATGAAGTTCATAGAAATGGTCAAACAATCCCTCAATAAAATCACTTGCTTTTGGTCGTGATGGATGTCTTGCGATAGACACACGATCCCAAGCAGTTAAATGATGATATGTTTCTTTTGTGAGAGTATCAATCTCTTGAGAAAGTTCATCGAACTCTTTTTGATCTTCTGTTACAGCTCTTTTCGCCTGTAACTCTTTTATTTTTCTTTCATTATCTACGAGGCTCATAATTTTCCTCCATGTAATTTTAATAAATCTGAAATAACATTTTTCAAATCATGTCTTTCCACAATCATATCAATAAAACCTTTTTCAAGTAAGAATTCTGCAGTTTGGAAACCTTCAGGTAACTCCTGCTTAATTGTATCTTGAATAACACGTTTTCCAGCAAATCCAATCATGGCCTGTGGTTCAGCAATGATAATATCTCCCAGCATCGCAAAGCTGGCACTGACACCACCTGTTGTAGGATGTGTTAATAAGGCTATATAAAGACCTCCTTGATTTGAAAAACGTTTTAAAGCAGCACTGATTTTAGCCATCTGCATTAAAGAATCAATACCTTCTTGCATTCTGGCACCACCACTGGTACAGCTAATAATCAATGGTAATTTTTTACGTGTAGCCAGTTCTACTGCTTTACATATTTTTTCACCAACAACTTTTCCCATACTTCCCATCATGAAACGAGAATCCATGACACATAAGACAACACGACTCTGGTTGATTTTACCAACACCACAAATGACAGCTTCATTCATACCGGTTGACATCCAGGCTTTTTTTAGCTTTTCATCGTAACCAGGAAAATTTTCATTGTTAGATGTTTTATCTTTTTCAAAATATTCTTTCCAAGTGCCTTCATCCATTAAATCACGTATACGCTGTCTGGCACTGATTTTCATATGATGACCACATTTAGGACAAACATAATCATTTTCGATAAGTGAAAAATAAGGAATAGATTCATGACAATGATCACATTGTTTAAAGATATTTTCAGGAATTTCTTTTTTTTCTTTAATTTTATGTCTATTTAACCATGATGAGAATTGTTTTAATTCTTCATTTCTTTTTTTAAACAATTGATCCATTATCTTTCAACTCCTTTATAAATGTTTCACAGAAGCTTGTATCATAACTTCCTTCAATAAATTCTTTAGAATGTAGAACATAATAATGGAATTTTGTATTCGTTGAAATACCATCAATAATGACTTCACTTAACGCTGCACGCATTTTTTTAATACATTCTAGACGTGTTGGTGCAAAAGTAATTAATTTTAAAATCATCGAATCATAATAAGGTGAAATTTCACACCCACTATACATGGCACTATCCACTCGCACTCCTCTTCCACCTGGTAAATGCATAAATGTTATTTTTCCAGGTGTTGGCGCAAAATCACGATTCATATCTTCAGCATTAATACGACATTCTAAAGCATATCCATTTTGATGAATATCTTCTTGCTTGTATGGAAGTTTTAATCCTTCAGCAACCTTAATCTGTAACTTGACTAAATCAATACCACAAATCATCTCTGTAATAGGATGTTCAACCTGAATACGTGTATTCATTTCCATAAAATAATATTGTCCGTGTTTATCTAATAAAAACTCAATTGTTCCAACACTATTATATCCCACATGATGACAAGCCTTGATGGCATCTTCAAACAATCTTTGACGCACATCTTTCTTTAAAATATGACATGGTGCTTCTTCAATCATCTTTTGATGACGTCTTTGAAATGAACAATCTCTTTCAAATAAATGAATCACATGACCATGATGATCACCAATGACTTGAACTTCAATATGTTTTGGATTTTCAATTAATTTTTCTAAATAGACATCATCATCACCAAAACAAGCTTTGGCTTCAGCTTTGGCATTGAGATATTGTGTTTCAAACTCTTCTTCATTATGAACTACACGCATACCACGTCCACCACCACCATTGCTGGCTTTAATCATAACGGGATATCCTATATCTTCAGCAACCTTTTTCCCCTGTTCTACAGTTTCAATAATTTCTTTAGAACCAGGAATCACAGGAACTCCTGCTTCTTTCATCATCTTTCTTGCGGCAGACTTATTTCCTAACATATCAATAATATCAGGTGATGGTCCTACCCAGATCAATCCACATTGAATAACAAGTCTGGCAAATTCACTGTTTTCACTTAAAAAACCAAATCCAGGATGAATCGCATCACATCCCGTATTGCAGGCCGCCTGAATAATCGCATTCATATTCAGGTATGATTCATTAGCTAATGGTCCACCAATACATACAGATTCATCTGCTAATTGCACGTGCAAAGAATGTTTATCAGCTGTTGAATAAACGGCAACAGTCTGAATTCCTATTTCTTTACATGTACGTATAATTCTGACTGCGATTTCTCCGCGATTGGCAATCAATAATTTTTCAATCACATTATCACCTTACCCTATCATCATTAAAGTCTGATCATATTCAACTGTTTGACCATCTTGAACTTCAATAGATAAAACTTTTCCAGAAACAGTTGCTTTAATTTCATTCATGACTTTCATGGCTTCAATGATACAAATCGTGTCTCCTTCTTGAATCATATCTCCAACTTTGACATAAGGTTCTTTTCCCGCACCACTTGATTGATAATATGTTCCAACAATTGGACTTTTGATAGGTGTACCTGTTTCCTGAATTGTTTCTTCATTGTGTTCACTAGGTGTTTTGACATCGGTAGGTGTTATGATTTGTTTTGCTTCTATATCTTTTTCTAATGTGATATGTAAATCACCATCAGTTAAATCCATCTTAGATATTTGACTTTCTTCAAACATCTTCATAATTGATTTAATTTTTTCAGTATCCATACATGTTCCTCCTTAGAAAAATAAGCTAAGTGAAACCTTAGCTTATTGTTTAGATTCAATTAATTTCACAATATCTTCTACAGTTACTAATGCAGCTAATTCTTCATCAGAAATTTCAACGTCGAATTCTGTTTCTAAATCTAAAGATAATTCAACAGCTGCTAAAGAATCAATTCCTAAATCATCTTTTAAGTTAGATTCTAATTTAATTTCTTCTCCATCAATATTTAAAGATTCTACTAATGCATCTTTTACTTGTTCAAACATGATATGTCCTCCTATGTGCTTACTTAAAATTTTTTATATTCTTACTTCAAATTTTTGAAGTAATGTTACTATACACCTCTTTTTTAGATTTGTAAATAGATTTTCATTAATTTATTTAAAATTTTTTATATAAATTTTTAAAGTATTTAACATCATAAAAAAACTTACTCAAAACGAGTAAGTTATTCATGACTAGATTCAAATTGTGACTGATAAAGATCAGCATAGAAGCCACCTTTTTCCAATAATGACTCATGATTTCCTAATTCAACAATATCTCCATCTTTCATCACAATAATAGTATTAGCATCTTTGATTGTAGAAAGTCTATGCGCAATAATAAAACATGTTCTTCCTTCCATTAATTTATCCATACCACGCTGAATTAAAACTTCAGTTCTGGTATCAACAGATGATGTTGCTTCATCTAATATTAATATCTTAGGATTAGCAAGGAAAGCTCTCGCAATCGTTAATAACTGCTTTTGACCTTGAGAGATATTACTAGATTCTTCATTAATAATGGTATCATATCCATCTTCCAATGTATTAATAAAATGATCAGCATACGCCAAACGACAAGCTTCATACATTTCTTCATCTGTAGCATCCAATTTTCCATATTTTAAATTTTCACGGATTGTTCCACCAAATAGCCATGTATCCTGCAAGACCATTCCAAATAGACTTCTTAAATCACTTCTAGCAAAATGAGTAATATCTTCACCACCTACTAAAATATGTCCACCATTCAATTCATAGAAACGCATCAATAATTTCACAATGGTTGTTTTTCCTGCACCCGTTGGCCCAACAATAGCCACACTTTGTCCAGCATGCACATGCATAGAGAAATCATGGATAATGGTTTTTTCTGGCGTATAACCAAATTGAACATGATTGAAAGTAACACTTCCCTGCATATGGTTAACTTGTTCGCTTGTGACTAAAGCGTGTTCTTCTTCCATTTCTGTTTCATCTAAAAATTCAAAAACACGTTCAGCAGCAGCGGCTGTAGATTGTAATTGATTCATGATTTGAGCCAATTGTGTAATAGGCTGATTAAATTGACGCACATACTGAATAAAAGCCTGAATATCTCCAATAGAGATCATATTTCCTGTCGCTAAAAATCCACCTAATAAACAAACACCAACATATCCAATATTTCCAACAAATGTTGTCAGTGGCTGTAATAAACCTGAAAAGAATTGTGACTTCCAAGCTGAATTATATAAATCATTATTATATTCTTCAAATCTGGCAACAGAATCCTCTTCACCATTAAAGGCTTTGACAACTTGATGAGCACCATACATTTCTTCAATATGACCATTGACATTCCCTAAACTTGTCTGTTGAGAAATAAAGTATTTTTGTGTTCTTTTCATGATTTTTGACATGAAAAACATAGAAACAGGTAACACACATAATGCTAATAATGTCATTGGAATACTGATTGTCAGCATCATGATAAAAATTCCAATAACCGTTACTGAAGATGTCACGATTTGCGTTAAACTCTGATTCAATGATTGAGCAATCAAATCGACATCATTTGTTACACGTGATAATGTATCACCACTCGAATGTGTATCAAAATAACTGAGTGGCAAACGATCCATTTTTTCAGAAATTTCTTTTCTAAAATCATAAGCAACTTTTTGCGAAATACCAGAAGTTAAAAATCCTTGTATATAATTAAGAAGTGCACTTAATAAATAAATACAAACCAGGAAAAAGAGAATCTGGAAAATAGCATCAAAATCAATACCACCAGTATGTGTGACTTTCGCCATAATTCCTTCGCTCAATTTATCTGTGGCTTGAGCTAAAACTTTTGGTCCAAAGATTAAAAAAACAGTTGAACCCGCAGCAAATATAAAAATAAATATAAATTTCACATAATAAGGTCGTAAATGAGCAAACAATTTTTTAATTGTTCCCTTAAAGTCCTTAGCTTTTTCATTAGACATCTGTCTACCACCCATATGTCCTCTAGGCATTGGCTAATTCCTCCTTTGAAAGTTGTGAATAAGCAATTTCCTGATAAACCTGACAATTCTTCATCAATTCATCATGAGTTCCTTTTCCAACAATTTTTCCATCATCTAAAACAATAATCTGATCTGCATCCATGATAGAAGCGATTCTTTGTCCAACGATCAAAACAGTATTTTGATTTTTTTCCATCAATTGACTTAATTCTTTTCTTAAAATAGCATCTGTTTTAAAATCCAATGCTGAAAAACTATCATCAAAAATAAGAATTTCTGGATTTTTTGCTAAAGCTCTGGCGATAGCTAAACGTTGTTTTTGTCCTCCAGACACATTTGTTCCACCTTGTGAAATAGCTTCATCTAAACCATGTGGTTTTGCATCAACAAATTCTTTTGCCTGAGCCACACGAATGACTTCATTTAATTCTTCATCAGTAGCCTCATGAGCGCCATATTTTAAATTGGAACGAATCGTTCCTGAAAATAAGACCCCTTTTTGAGGAACAACACCAATACGTTCTCTTAAATCATGTTGATTCACATCTTTGACATTGACACCATCAACAATAACCTCACCTGCAGTGACATCATAAAAACGAGGAATCAAATTGATTAATGTACTCTTTCCTGAACCCGTTGAACCAATAAAAGCCGTTGTCTGTCCAGGTTTAGCTGTAAAGCTAATATGACTCAAAACAGCTTCATGAGCTCCAGGGTATTGGAATGAAACATCCTTAAATTCAACAACATCTTTTTGTTGTGAATCAAATTCAACAGGTTGTTTTGGATCTTGAATTGTTAATTCTGTTGATAAGACTTCATAAACACGATCGGCTGCCACACTGGCACGAGGAATCATAATGAAAATCATCGCAATAAATAAGAATGACATAATAATTTGCATTGCATATTGAATAAAGGCCATCATTTCTCCAATCGCAATATTTCCTAAATCTAATTGTTGAGAACCAACCCAAACAACCAAAACAGTCGCAAAATTCATGATAAACATCATGATTGGCATTAATGTTGCCATAGCGCGGTTAACAAATAAGTTAACAGTTGTTAAATCATCATTAGCTTTATCAAAACGTTCTTCACTGTGCTTTTCATTTCCAAAAGCTCTAATAACCAAAACTCCAGTTAAATTTTCACGCATTGTTAAATTCAATCTATCAATCAAAGACTGAATGACCTTAAACTTAGGTAAAACAACTTTCATCAAAACCATAATGACAAGTGTAATGACAATGAGAATCATTAAAATAATCCATGTCATTGATGATGAATGCGTAAAGGCTTTGATTAATGCACCAATTCCCATCATAGGGGCAAACAATACAATTCTCAACAACATAATCATTAACATCTGAACTTGTGTAATATCATTAGTTGTACGTGTAATTAATGAAGCTGTTGAAAATTTATTAAACTCGCTATTTGAGAAACTTTCAACTTTCTTAAAAACTGCTCGTCTTAAATCTCTCGCAAACCCAGCACCCACTCTTGAAGATAAAAAGGCTGAAGCCATAGCTGCTAAAGAGCCTAATAATGCAATGCCTAACATCTTTAACCCAGCTACAAAAATATATTGTGTCTGTATCTGGTCAACATCTGCTCCTAAAGCCATATATTCATTTTTGACACCATTACCTGCAGCGACAAGCATTGTTGATTCACCCATTGTCTCAATTTGGGCATCAATTTTCTCTGTCATCTGATGACGTGTCTGTTCATCCATCATTTCAAAAACCTGATAAATATCCATCCCCTCAGGAATATTTTGAAATTGTTGCTGATATTCCTTTGAATTAGGATCCATTGAATCAATGGCAGAAACCATTAACATAGGTTTTATTAATGCACTTTCTAATTCTTCTGTTTCTTTTTGAGAAAGATCATGAAGTACATAGGCATCCTTTATTTTTGGAAATTTATCTTTTATATCTTGTGATAAATCGTCGTAAGAAGTCAAAGTATAGCTTGATTCAATCGTTTCTTTTTGCTTGTCATCAGCAAAAATCAAGAGATGTTCAAAAGTATCCTGACTATAAACATCACCTATTGATGTATCAAATCCACCAGCTTGTATCCCATTTGTTACAATATCACTCATATAATCTGGTAAGGCCAATTCTGATTGAGATTGAATAAAAACAAATCCAATACACAAAATGATTGGTAACCAAAACTTATATGCAAATTTTCGTAACTTAATCACTTGATTTCCTCCTTTAAATTCCTTTTTATTTTTTTGACAACATTCAAAACAGCCATATAATCTTCATCTGTCATCCCTTTACAGACAATCTGATGTACATGATGAAAATCTTTCTTCATCTCGTCAATGACTGCTTCTCCTTGAGAAGATAAAACAATATAATAATGTCTTTTATCATCTTCATTCAGCTTTCTTTCAATAAGCCCCATATCCACCAATCTTTTGATCCTTACTGAAAGCGTAGCTTCAGTAATACGAAGTTTCTGTGCAATCTCTTTTTGATTCATCTGTTGATGAGCAATCAAAAAAATCAATTTTGCCTGTTCCACTGTTAAATGATGACATTTTTGAGAGGTTAACTTTTGAATCATTTTATGAATCTCTCGCATCTCCTCCATCATTTCACTAAAACAATCATATTCCATCAAATCCCTCCTATTACTTAGCGTACTCATCATTATACTTAGTATACTAAGTATTGTCAATAAAAAAGCGAATCGTTATGATTCACTCTTTATTCTCTCACTTGTCCCTGACCATAGATTTTATATTGATAAGATGTCATTTCCAACAAACCTAATGGTCCTCTGGCATGTAGCTTTTGCGTGCTGATACCAAGTTCCGCACCAAAACCAAATTGTCCTCCATCACTAAAACGTGTCGAAGCATTATGATAAACACATGCTGAATCTATACTATTTAAAAACATATGGGCAGTATCCTGATTTTCAGTAATAATAGCTTCAGAATGTTTAGTAGAATACTGATAAATATGTTCAATAGCCTCTTTTAAACTATCCACAATTTTAACAGCCACAATATAATCGTCATATTCTGTCGCATAGTCTGTTAATGTAGCTAACTGACATGGAATGATCTTTTGAACTTTACTATCCCCACGTATGTCAACACGTTCATGAAAAGCCTCATACAATAATGGTAAATACGTATCCGCTATATCCTGATGCACGAGAATGGTTTCAATGGCATTGCAGACAGATGGTCTTTGAATCTTTGCATTGACAGTGATATCTATGGCCTTTTTCAGATCTGCTTCTTTATCAATATACAAATGACAATTTCCAGCACCTGTTTCAATAACAGGAACAGTTGCATTTTGCACAACATGCTGAATTAAGCCAGCTCCTCCTCGTGGCACGACAACATCCACATAACCATAAGCATGAATCAATTCATCAACCATTTCTCTTCCACCATAGTCAATCAATTGCACACAATCAACAGGTAATGTCTCTTTGATGGCTTCTCGCATAAGCTTTGTTAAAATGCGATTAGAATGCATAGCCTCTTTACCACCTTTTAATACACAGACATTTCCTGATTTGATACATAGACAGGCAATATCAACTGTTACATTTGGTCGAGATTCATAAATGATTCCAAAAATCCCAATAGGAACACGCACTTGTTTAATAAGCAATCCATTAGGTCTTTTGATCTCTCTGATTATATCACCAACTGGATCATCTAAACTCACTAATTTCAAAACATCATCTGCCATTGCAACAATTCTATCTTCATTCAGCAACAAACGATCAACCATCGCATCTGACATTCCTGATGCCTTTGCATGTTCTATATCTTTTTGATTTTCATTGATAATCTCTAAAACATGATCTTTTAAAGCCTGAGCAATCTTTATTAAAGCCTGATTTTTAGATTGCGTATTCATTGTCATCATGTGACGACTGGCCTGTTTTGCCTGTGTCAATTGCTTGAAAAGTTGTTCATTCATGAGATTCACCTCCTAATATAACCATATTATCAGCATGAATCACTTCATCATAATCATAACTTTCTAATATATTTTTAATATCCTGACTATGATGTCCTTTGATTAATGCGATTTCAAAACTTGTATACTGTACAATCCCTTTTGCAATTCTTTGTCCTTGCTGATTCATAACATCCACAACCTGTCCCGCTAAAAACTGTCCATGAACATCACTAATGCCTGAAGGCAATAAACTTTTATGATGCCTTAAAGCTTGACACGCTCCATCATCAACAATAATTTCACCTTTAGATTGTGTTCGATAAGTTAACCAATGAGCTTTCGCATTAAGATGTTTCCCCGTTTTCCCATTAAACCATGTACCTTCTTCACACTCATCAAAAATATGCAACAAACTCTCTTTCTTTTGACCATTTACAATCACCATATGCTTACCATAATCATTCACAATTTTCGCTGCTTTAATTTTTGTAGCCATACCACCTGTCCCTAATTTTGAAGTTGAACCGGAAGCCATGTTTTCAATCTCTTCATCAATCTGTTCAACATATTTTAAAAGCTGAGCCTGTGGATTATGATGTGGATTATCCGTATATAAACCATCTATATCACTGACTAATATCAATAAATCTGCATCTATCACAGGTACTAACAATGCAGATAAAGTATCATTATCTCCTACTTTAATTTCATCTACTGCCAAAGCATCATTTTCATTCACAATCGGTATAACCCCATAATCAATTAAAGCATTCATTGTATGTGAAAGATTTAAAAGACGTTGACGATGATCAAAATCATCATGGTTCACTAAAACCTGTGCACATTTTAAGTGAAACAGTTGAAATATTTCTTCATAAATCTGCATCAGCTGTGCCTGTCCAATAGCCGCTAAAGCCTGTTTTTGTGGTAACGTTTCAGGTTTTTTCTCTAATTTCATAGCCCCCATTCCAGCACTGATGGCACCTGAAGAAACGACCACAACTGTCATTCCCTGTTCAATTAATTGCGCTATTTGCATCACTAAATACAAAATCTTTTGTTGATCTATATAACCATTGGCATGACACAATGATGATGAACCAATCTTAATAATGACTTTTTTGATATTTTTAATCTCTCTCATGATACTCATTCCTCATTTCCTTATAAAATAAGTATTTTGCGATTTCAAATCTTCCTTTAAAAACTTCAATATATAAAAATAAAGATGTCACAATACAAAACAACATCAAAATATCATTGAAATGTCCAATCCATAAAACAATACAACCAGTTATAACCCAATAACAGGCATGACGTAAAATATATAATATATACAGATGAGCAAATTGAAAAATTCTTGTTTTCATCAATTGAATTGAATAGCTCATACATTCGCTCCATGAAAGTTCTTCTAATTCCATCATATAAGGAACAGGCATAAATAATGCTGTTAAAAAAAGATAAACAGCAATACAGATCAGAATATTACCAACTAGAAATATATTTTGTAAAATCAATGCTATATATTCAAATTGAGGTACAAAATATTCTGTTTGTATTAATGTATTCCCCAATGACGAAAACCATTCAATAGAAAATTCTGGTATCAATTCATGAATTGCCAAAAAAGATGGTAAAAAGCATATAAGCGTACACAAAACAATAATAGCTTTACGCATTAAATATGCAGGAGCTACTTTGGGAAAACAGAAAATACCATTCAATGAATCATGATAATCAAGAACTGGCTTTTCTTCATCAACCAGTTTCATTGCACATTTCACATAACCATGACTTATTGGACATAAAAACAGTGATACAAAAAAAGAGAAAATACCACTTCTTAAATATTGTGCTAAAATTCCAACATATCCAACATAGAAAAATTCAGGGATAACCTGTTTTTTATATTTTTGATATAACTGATTAGATTGTTGTTTAATGACATGAATATCCATAAATTTATCTCCTTGTTGAAAACATTATACACAACTTCCTATCATTTGTAAAAGAAGTTCATGAAAAATTATTTTTCTTCACAAAAAAAGGCAGTTGAATACAACTACCTTACTCTTCTACAAATTGTGCATTATATAATTGACTATAAAACCCATTTTGAGCCAATAATTCTTCATGTTTTCCCTGTTCCACAAGGTAACCATCTTTAATAACTAAAATCAAATCAGCATTTTTAATTGTGGATAAACGATGCGCAATCACAAAGCTTGTACGACCTTTCATCACATTTTGCATAGCATCCTGTAATCTCTTTTCCAGTCGTGTATCAACCGATGATGTTGCTTCATCTAAAATCATAATTTGTGGATCTTTTAACATCGCTCTGGCAATCGTCAGTAATTGCTTTTCTCCTTGAGAAATATTATTGGCTTCTTCATTCACAATCATATCATAGCCATCTGGCAATGTTCTGATAAAGTGATCCACATTAGCCTGTCTAGCTGCCTCAATCACTTCATCTTTTCTGGCATCTAAACGTCCATAATGTATATTTTCATAAATAGTCCCATGAAATAGCCATGTATCCTGCAAAACCATCCCAAACATAGAACGTAACTGTTCTCTTGGAATCTGTCGAATATCAACACCATCAATGCGAATGCTACCAGAAGTTACATCATAAAAACGTAACAACAAACTAATCAAAGTCGTTTTTCCTGAACCCGTTGGTCCAACGATAGCTACCATCTGTCCACTTTGAATATCAATATTCAAATCGTGTAAAACTTCTTTGTCATGATATCCAAAACAAAGATGATCAAATTGAACATGCCCTTTTGCATGAGTTAAGGTTTGTGGATTTTCAATTGGTTTTTCTTCAGTTTCGTTTAAAATTTCGGATATTCTATGTAAAGCCGCAAAAGCCGATTGAATTTGTGAAGATAAATTGCTGACTTGAGATATAGGATCATTAACCTGCCATATATAGCGGACAAAAGCCTGCAATTCTCCTACAAGTATACTTCCATTTAAAACAAATAAGCTCCCAACAAAACCAATTGTTCCAATAACCATATATGTCACAAGAGAAATACATGGTGAAATAATTGATGACATAAATTGGGCCTGAAATGCATTACGATAAAGTGTCTGATTGATATCTTTAAATTTTTTAATAGCATCTTGTTGTTTATTAAACAAAAGAATTTCTCGATAACCACCATACATTTCGGTAATAGCACCATTTAAGTTTCCTAAAGCATCCTGCTGGGCCTGGAATTTCTTTTGTGAACGTTTAACAATAATCTTGGTAATGATCAATGCCACAGGAATAATCAATAAGACAATGCAAGTCATGACAATATGTATACGCACCATCATGACAATAGCTAAAATCAGCATCAATACACCTCTTATGATTTCCGTGAGTGTCTGTTGTAAGGCATTCGAAAGTGTATCTACATCATTTGTAATACGACTTAAAACATCACCATATTTATGTTTGTCAAAATAACTAACAGGTAATTTTCTAATCTTTTCTTGCAGGGCATTTCGCAAATCATGCATAGTTCTTTGAATAGAATTTGTCAAGGCTGTAATTGTGATAGACTGAGATATTGTCTTTAATAAATAAATGCCAAACAACATCACCATAATATGAATCACACGATCAAATTCAACATGTGCTCCTGGCACATTATTCATCATAGCCATCGCATCTTCCATCAATAATGAAGTCATCATTCCTTCAATCATAGGTGCAACAGATAATGCAAAACATGTCACAACAATCATGAATATAGCGATAATAAATTCCCACTTATAGGGCGATAAAAACGGAGAAATCTGTTGGACTGATTTTTTAAATGTCTGCCATTTTTTACTCATAGTTCAATTCCTCCTCACTTAATTGTGATAAAGCAATTTCATGATAAATAGGACATGTCTGTAAAAGTTCCTTATGTTTTCCATGCCCCACAATTTGCCCCTCATCCAATACAATAATCTGATCAGCATCTTTAATCGTTGAAATCCTTTGAGCAACAATGAAAACAATAGAATGTTGCGTTTCTTCTTTTAAAGCATGACGTAAAATGGCATCCGTTTTATAATCCAAAGCCGAAAAAGAATCATCAAAAATATAAATCTCAGGTTTTCTGATTAAAGCTCTCGCAATACTTAAACGTTGTCTTTGTCCTCCTGAAACATTCGTTGCACTTTCTGTAATCATTTCATCAAAACCATTTGGTTTTTCCATAATAAAATCATAGCTTTGAGAAACTTTAGCAGCATGTTCTAACTCTTCTAAAGTTGCATCAGCCTTTCCATAACGTAAGTTTTCAGCTATTGTTCCTGTAAACAACATAGCTTTTTGAGGAATAAAACCAATTTTATTTCTCAAATCATCAATACGATAATCCTGTATATCAATACCATCAATAAGTATCTCTCCACTACTGATATCATAGAAACGTGGAATCAGATTAATCAGTGTACTTTTACCAGATCCTGTACTTCCAATAAAAGCAATCGTTTCTCCTTCATGGGCTTCAAAAGAGATGTTTTTTAAAACAGCTTCCTCACCATCAGGATAAGCAAAAGTCACATTTCGAAAAGATAAATGATGTTGAGACGTTGAAGATTGTGGTGTTTGTAAAACATGATCTTTAATATCACTTTGCGTTGATAAAACACTCATAATACGTTTTGCTGAAACAGCGGCACGTGGATACATCACAAACACATTACAAAATAACATCATTGAAAACATGGCATGGAAAAGATATTCCTGAAAAGCAATGAGTTTTCCAACCTGTAATGTTCCAGCATCAATCATATGACTGGCTACATAAAAAATAACAAGTGTAACCAAATTCATTAAAAAATAAAAGATGGGCTGTGTTAAAAGCATCAGTTTAAAAATCTTTCTTGTATAACTTGTAAATTCATCATTTGTCTGATTAAAACGAGCTTGTTCATAAGCATCATTATTAAAAGCTCTAATGACCTTTAAGCCTGATAAATTCTCTCTTGTAATACGATTTAAACGATCCAATGATAACTGCTGTTTTTGTGACATTGGTTCTGATATTTTAGCTACCACGATAACCCCTACAACAATCACTGGTAATGTTGCGGCAATAATCAAAGAGAGTTCCAATGATGTACGCATTGTCATAAAAACACTAATGATAACCATAACTGGTGTTAATAAAGCTGTTCTCAAGATGACATTGACAAACAGCTGAATTTGAAAAGCATCATTATTTGTACGTGTAATTAATGATGAAATCCCAAAATGATTAAATTCATGTGGTGAAAATGTTTGAATATGACTAAAAATATCATTTCGCATATCTCTTGTAATAGATGTTGAAATTTTCGCACAACAATATCCTAAAACAATAGTTCCTGCCACCCCAATGATTGAAATCACAATCGCTAGAAACCACATAGAATAAAGATATTCCACATTTTGATTGGTAACCCCATTATCAATCATATTAGCAATGATTGTTGGTAAACCTAATTCAACCAAAGCAAAGCCAAAGACAGATATAATATTTAAAATCAATAACTTTTTATATCTTTTGAGATAATGTAATATAAGTTTCATATAGTTCCCCCTTCCTTTTTAAACAGTATTAATCTTATTATATACTAAATAAAAATAAGAGTATAGCTCTAACATCATTCTATTAAAAAAAGAATATCAACAAGATATTCTTCCTCTTCTTTACTGCTCTATTTCACAAGTGAATGGAGCATCTTTTAATCTGATAAAATAACCTTGATCATGTGAACAAACTGGACATAATTGAGGGGCACGTGTTCCTTCAAAAATAAATCCGCAATTCAGACACATCCAATAACAAGGCTGTTTGGATGCATAAAGTTGTCCATTTTCCAACAACGTCGCCATTTTTTCAAAACGATCACCATGTGTTTTTTCAATTTCAGCAATATTGAAAAAATCCTGTGCAATCTTATGAAAACCTTCTTCTTTTGCAATCGCTCCAAAATTCTGATAGACATCTTCATATTCTTCATATTCATTATGTCTGGCACTCTTTAATAATGATAAGACATCATCATAAGTATCAACAGGATATCCTCCATCAATCACAATCGTTTCACCTGTTAGCTCTTTTAAATGATTGTAGAAGATTTCAGCATGTTCCTTTTCCTGATTGGCTGTAAAATAGAAGACATCTGCCAACATATGATGACCTTTTTTGGCTGCCAATCCTCCTGCAAATGTATAACGATTTCTCGCTTGTGATTCACCTGCAAAAGCACGCATTAAATTATCTTTTGTCTGACTGTTTTTAAAATCCATATTTTCACCTCATCAAGAGTATGGACATTATTTTCATAAACATTCGCTATTTTTTATTTTTATTTTGAATCCACCCCATAATAAATGTTGAAAATTTTGTCAGCATCCAAACAATGATGACCATCCATAAAATCCATGCAAAAATACCAATCATATCAATTTGAACCCTAGCCAGATATAATTGCTTGCCTATCCCATGTTGGGCTGAAACAAAAACTTCTGCCATGACACCGACTTTAAAACTTAATGGTAAACATGTCTCAACAGCTGATAAAATATAACCTTTAATCAATGGTAAATAGGCATAACGAAGATTATAGTACAAAGGATGATGATACAAGGTGATAATATCCTGTAAATCACTATCAATATGCATCATTCCATGCATAGTATTGAAATAAAAGATCGGCATTAACATAAAAAAGATAATCAGCAATAAAGATAAATCACTATCAACCCATACCAGTAATATAAGCATATAGCCAATTTGTGGAATAGTCTGAAGTAAAGTCATTATCGGCTGTAAATACTGACGAAAGGATGAATAAAGACCACCGAATATGCCTAAAGTGATTCCCACTAGCATAGCCACAACAAAACTGATGAGAATACGAATCAATGTATAGAAGATAGCGATATAAAATGGCTTGTCAAACAAATAACTGCCCATACGCATCAAAACATCACCAGGAAATGGCAAGATGACTTCCTTTTGAATCATCCAGGAAGCCATCTGCCATAAAATAAGGAGAATAAAAACTGTCGTTAATTTTCTTTTCATGATACTAACATATCAGAGCTATAAGTGATGTTGAAGAGTTCAAGGAACTGTTTGATTTCATCTTCACATTGATGTGCTTCAACATAATGGACATTTTGACGTTCAATAGAGGCCACTGTTATATCAACACTAGGCAAACCTAACTGATCAATACCAATGCTTTCCAGTTTTTCTTTTAAATCAGGATAATTGTTTTCTGTAAAATCTTGAATAGCCTGGAATAATTCATCATTTTGATATCCTTCTTTGACAAACATGGCTGCCTGAGGATATCCTTGTGTTCCATACTCTTTTTGTAAATCAACAAGAACAGATAAATTCATTCCTGATTGTTTTGCTTTCGCAATAGTCGCACTGGCAAGAGGTTCAGCCAGCATTCCTACTTCCACCTGTCCTGATAATAATTTTTGTTGAACAAGTGTTGCTGATGAATAATAATGTGGTTCAAGCTGTGTTTGAATAGCAACTGTTTCTACAATCTTTTGAGGCACTGCTCCTTCTCCAAACAAAGCTAACTCTCCTGTTTTTTCCAGGGCATCTTGTGATGTTCCTACATAATAAAGATTTCCCCATGTCAATACACTCTGTAAACGATAATCTGTTTGTCCTTTAGCAATCAACTGTGTCCCTAAATTAATAGGCGCTATAATGATGTCATATTCACTATCAGCTTTTGTCAATTCGGCAATAAGCTGATCAGTTCCATCAACCAACTGAATGTTCCCATCTTTTGTAATGTTTTCATATTCACCTACCAGCGCAAGTGAAGGTGCTCCAGTTGGACATAAAATATGAACAGTACTCCTTTCCTGATGACATCCCACCATCAATAAACTTGTCATCATACATAAACATATATTCATTAACTTCTTCATAAAAGCCTCCATCAATTATTTAAATCTTGCTTTTTTAGTATAGTGAGTATGAAGCAAGTGATGAGCCTTTTCGCTATTTGGTTCACCCAAATAGTTTTTATATAAATTCTGTATTTGTGAATTCTTATGTGATTTACGTACAGGTAATGAAATATCTTCATCATATAAAGCTTTGGCTCTGGCCTGTTTGAAATTAAATCCACTATTTCTAATCGTTGCATTGACATATGGTTGTCCACCACCATTAATGCAGCCACCTGGACATCCCATAATTTCAATAAAGTGATATGGAGAAACACCATTTCTAATATCATCTAATAGTGGTTTAGCAAGTGCCATACTTTGCGCAACAGCAACTTTTAGCGTCTGTTCACCAATTTTAATCGTTGATTCTTTCACTCCTTCTACCCCTCTAACAGCATGATAATCAATCATGGAAAGGTCTTCATGAGCTAAGATATCAGCTACTGTTCTTAAAGCAGCTTCCATAACACCACCACTGGCACCAAAAATAACACCTGCACCACTATATTCACCAAAAAGATCCTGATCAAAATCATCATCTTTTAAATCTCTAAAATTAATACCAAACATCTTAATAAGTTTCGCAAGTTCTCTTGTTGTTAAAACAGCATCGACATCCTGATATGGAGATGTTTTATTCTCAGTTCGCTGTTTTTCACCCTTTTTAGCAACACAAGGCATAATAGAAACAACATAAATATCACGAGGATCAATTCCCTTTGCCTCAGCATAAACAGATTTTACCATTGCTCCTAGCATCATGTGTGGTGATTTACAAGTAGAAAGATGATCAAGTAAATCTGGATACTCATGTTCAACATAGTTGACCCATCCTGGGCTACAAGATGTAATCATTGGTAAAGTGCCCTGATTTTGTAGTCGATTTAAAAATTCATATCCTTCTTCCATGATTGTTAAATCTGCACCAAAATTCGTATCATAAACTTTATCAAATCCAACTAATTTTAAGGCATGTACCATTTTTCCAGTCACTCTTGTGCCAATTGGCATTCCAAATTCTTCACCCAAAGCGCCACGCACTGCTGGTGCGGTTTGTACAACAACATGCTTTTGTGGATCATTTAAGGCTTCAATGACATAATGAATTTCTTCTTTTTCATGCAAAGCCCCTACAGGACAGACATTAATACATTGTCCACATTGCATACAATTGACATCATCAAAGCTTTTATCATAAATAGGCGCAACTTTAGTTTTAAAACCACGATTCATATAACCTAAAACACCTAATCCCTGAACTTTCATGCATGTTTCAACACAACGTCCACACAAAACACATTTAGATGTATTTCTCACAATACCTGGTGATACAGTATCAAATGTTGGTTCACTCTTTTCACCAGCAAATGCATCTTCTCTGACACCAAGTTCCTGACACAAACGCTGTAATTCGCAATTGGTATTACGAATACATGATAAGCAGTCTTTAGAATGATTAGATACAATCAGTTCTACAACTCTACGTCTGGCATCCAAGGCACGTTGCGAATTGGTTTTAATGACCATACCATCACGCACAGGATAAACACAGGCTGCACATAATGTCTTGGCACCCTCTACCTCTACTTGACAGACACGACAGGCTCCTGTTCCAGTGACATCTTTTAAATAGCACAAAGTAGGAATATGAATGCCATTATTTTTGGCAGCTTCAAGAACTGTCTGTCCTTCATAAGCTTCAACTTCTCTATTATTAATTGTTATTTTTATTTTTGACATATCTACACCTACTTTCTTTCTATGACTTTAAAGTGACATGCTTTCATACATAGACCACAGCGAATACATTTTTCTGGATCAATTTCAAAGACTTCTTTTCCAATCTTTCCACTGATAGCCCCCACAGGACATTGTCTTGCACAAAGACCACATTTACGACATTCATCTTTATTAATTTCATAACGAAGCAATTTCTTACATACTCCAGCAGGACAGCGTTTATCCACAATATGAGCGATATATTCATCTCTAAATTGTGTAATGGTTGAAAGAACTGGATTAGGAGCTGATTGTCCAAGTCCACAAAGAGCTGTATCTTTAATAGTCATTGCTAATGTTTCAAGCTCATCCAATGTTTCCATTGTTCCCTGACCATCACAGATCTGTTCAAGCAATTCTAACATACGCTTTGTTCCCACACGACATGGTGTACATTTTCCACATGACTCATCAACGATAAAGTCCATATAGAATCTCGCTACATCCACCATACAGTTATCTTCATCTAAAACAATCATTCCACCAGAACCCATCATAGATCCTAATTTAACAAGTTCATCAAAACCAATAGGTGTATCTAATTGGTCCTCAGTCAAACAACCTCCAGATGGTCCACCTGTCTGAACAGCTTTAAAACGCTTATGATTTGGACATCCTCCACCAATTTCATAAATCACTTCACGAAGCGTTGTTCCCATTGGGACTTCAACCAATCCTGTATTGCTAATTTTTCCACCCAAGGCAAAAACTTTTGTACCTGGTGATGATTCTGTTCCTATAGAGCGGAACCAGTCAGCACCATTTAAAATGATTTGCGCAATATTAGCAAAGGTTTCAACATTATTGATAATCGTTGGTTTTCCCCAAACCCCTTTATGAGCTGGAAATGGTGGTTTAGAAATAGGCATTCCTCTTTCACCCTGAATAGATTGAATCAAAGCTGTTTCTTCTCCACAGACAAATGCCCCTGCTCCTAAACGAATTTCCAAATCAAAATCAAAACCAGAATCAAAAATATTATTTCCTAATAATCCTAATTCTTTAGCTTGAGCAATCGCTGTTTTTAAACGTTCTACTGCAATAGGATATTCGGCACGAATATAAATATATCCATAATGCGCTCCTATCGCATAGCCTGCAATAATCATGGCTTCAATCACACTGTGAGGATTTCCTTCCAAAATAGAACGATCCATAAAAGCACCAGGATCTCCTTCATCGGCATTACAAATGACATATTTTTCTTCACCAGGTTCATCAAGCGCAAACTGCCATTTTAAGCCCGTTGGAAAACCTCCTCCACCACGTCCTCTTAGACCACTCTTTTTAATCACATCGACAACTTCCTGAGGTGTCATTTGTGATAAAACCTGTCCTAATGCAAAGTAACCATCCTGTCCAATATATTCTTCAATATTTTCAGGATCAATGACACCACAGTTATGCAAAGCAACACGCTTTTGTTTGGCATAAAAACGTGTATGATTAATATCATAAATTTCTTTTGTTTCCTGATCAGCCTCATTCAACATAAGGCGCTGAACAGGTCTTCCTTTATAAAGATGTTCCATAACGATTTCTTTCACATCTTCTTTTTTGACACCTTTATAAATAATATTATCTGGATAAATGGAAATATTAGGTCCTGCTCCACATAAACCTAAACATCCTGTTCTTAAGACTTCTATTTCTCGATCAAGTCCCATTGATTTGATTTCTTTTTCAAATTCTTCAATTAATTCGCCTGAATTTCCAATTGTACAACCGGTTCCAGCACAAACTAAAACTTGTGTTCTCTTATATGGCATTTTCTACCCTCCTATTTTGAATATTGTCCGACTGTATATTCTTCAATCACTTCTCCATGTATCAAATGACGTAAAACAATGTCCTTTGCTTTCTTAGCATCAATCAATACATAAGTTGTCTTATGATTATCTTTATCAAAGACTTCTACAATGGGTTCTAAAGCACACATGCCAATACAGCCAGTCTGCATAACCGTTACAGGTAAATGGGCTTTTGCGACTTCTTCAACAAGTGTATTTAAAACAGGTCGTGCTCCGGCCGCAATACCACAAGTGGCCATACCAACGACAACACGATAATCCTGATCACCACTGCCGCGCATAGCCATTTTCTCTTTAGCCTCATATCTAATCTTCTTTAATTCATCTAATGACTTCATTTCCACATACCCTCCTTTATATAATCTTTTAACCAAAGTATAATCTCAGGTTGATTAATAGGAACATCCTCAAGCAATTCTTTAATTTCCTGTGTATCTAAAACAAATTCCCTATCATCTTCCTGGTAACGAAAACAATAATCTATATGTTCATCATATTGAAGCAAGGAAACAACTGTTTCCACTAAATCTCCCATTGGTGGTGTATCAATATGATTTTTGACATACTCACCAATAATCGTTGTTCCTTTGTTTTCTTTTGAATCAATAAAGAAATATCCACCGGTCATTTCCACACTTTCTTTAAACATCGGAATTCCTAAACCAATAGAACGTGTTGTTCGTGTTGTATAAAAAGGATCAATCACTTTTTGTAATGTGTCATGATTCATACCACAACCATCATCACGAACTTCAATATGAATTTTATTTTCTTTTTGACTATTCACAATCCATATGTGTATCAAATGAGCACCAGCACGTATAGAATTTTGAACAATATCTAAAATAGTCATAGCGATTTCTTGCATATTCTTTGACTCCATAATCTCTTTAATTTATCTTCATCAATGGTATATATAGGTTCTTGAATATCTTCCAATTGATGAGCATCACTATTGATAAAAACATATTCATCTTTAACATTTGGACACAGTTTTTTTAAATCATGATGTTCTTTTAAGCATGTCACTTCGATACCATCATAGTCTAAGTCTTCTGGTATCCCATGATAAACTTCATAAATGCCATATTTTTGAGCCAGTACATGCGCTAAAATAATAATCCCTTGAAAACGATGAATAGCTTCTACAATTTCATAAATATTTAAACGTAAAGAATTCAATAATAAATATTGTTCTTCATCTTCAATCTCATCATTGACATCAAATATATATTGATGACCATAATATTGGCGATCGTTTTCTTGTTTGATAAGATGCTGTTCTATCCACTGTTGAATAGGTTTTAAATCTGTGCCTCTTTGAAAATACGCTAACATATGAATGTTTTCAATGCTTTGTAATTCTACACCATGTATAAAGTTGATCTTTCCTTCTAATATGGGACTTTGAATCACTTTTTCTAAATAATATTGTTGTTTTAAAGAATTATGATCAGTAATCGCAATAAGATCTAACCCTTTGATATAAGCCATATTGAAAATATTATGAATTGTCATTGTGTCATCACTGCAAGGTGACAAGGCAGAATGAATGTGTAAATCATAATACATACTATAAACCTAAAGCTATCAGCTCTTTAGCAAGATGAAAAGCATCCTGTTGACTGACAAATAATGGAATTTGTAGATCCGTTGCTTTTTGAATCGTTTGCCTGTCAGGATAGTTATTTTGAACAAAGACAATTCCTGCAAAATCATGCAATTCAGCAATCGCAATCACATTCAAATGCTTTTGTACAGTTAACCATAACATACCTTCTTGACCACTTGCCATGACAACACTCAATAAATCACCAATATAAACATCCTGAATATCCTGATTGAAAGAAACATCATTAATAGATTGTAAAGGTAATTGTAATATCTCTTTGACTTTCATCATTTCACCTTCTTTTTAACACGACACAATGAATCATCCACTTCTCCACTGGCAATGCGCATAGCCAGACTACGACAATTGGCAAAGCCACAGCTGCCACAGTCGTATTGTGGCAAAGTTTCCAAAATGGCATTGACTTTATGAAACCAGGCCATACGTTCTTTAAAAGTTTGTTTTTGTTCATTGACACGACGCTTTTTAAAATATTCATTATGTTTTAATGCAACAGCAGGTGCATCACATTGAGATACCATACTTTCAATACGAAAACGTCCTTCAAATGGGTTATTCCATAAATAATAGCCACCAATACACCCCTGATAACAATGATACAAGGCAATCAGCTGAATATGTTTTAACTGATCAAATTCAATCAAATCTAAAACCATACGAATCTGAGATAATCCTTCAACACTCACCACAGATAAACGATGATCACCAAATAAATCACTGACATTACTTTTGATACCATCTGCGTTTATAGTCATCTCTTCCTTGCCTTTCCCTTTTCGTTTATTAAAATGAGGAAACATTCTAGAAATACTCAAAGCATAATCAATCTGTGAATCCATTTTCCCAAGCGGTTCTTTCGCAAGTGTTAATTTACCTACACATTCACAGAGTGAAAAGATTCCTATATCTTTTCCCTTGTATTTTTCTCTTAAACGTTTAGCCGCAATTTCGACTGGATAATCATAAGGCAATAGATGATCAATCAATGTTGGATATTCCTGCTTAATTAATCTGTTAATGGTTGGACAAAATGATGTCAGCATCACCTGGGATGAGTTTAAACTATCCTGTAATGCCTGTTGATAAAGTTGTCCTTCAATATCACTATATTGAACAACTTCATCAAAATGAAATTCTTTTATCGCATAAACAAAATCTTTAAGTTCATCGAATTTTTGGAAATCTGAAAGTATTGATGTTGGTATTAATGCAATATTATACTCATGTTGTTGAAATGCTTTTTCCAGATTGACCTCTCTTATTCTTAACTGTTTATGTTGACATGATTGAACACAGACATGGCAATGAATGCAGTGTGCATCATCAATTACAACTTTTCCATTGATAATAGATATAGCTTCTGTAGGACACGATTTGACACATTTAATACAACTTGTGCAGTAATCACCTAAAAAATGGATAACAGGTTTCATTGAAATGTCATGCGAATATGTGTTCCCTCTTTTGAAGATGTCATCTCAAAAGAAGAAGCTACACTTTTCATATTATATAATCCCATACCTGCACCAAATCCCAGTGATCGTGCTTTTGCAGAAGCGGTTGAATAACCTGGCTTTTGAGCTAATTCAAGATCTTCAATTCCTGGTCCTATATCATCAAATAAGAGCTGAATCAATCCCTCATCATCAATTTCAAAAGTAACTGTACCACCATCAGAATGGATGACAATATTCATTTCTGCTTCATAACAGGCAATTGCGACAGCTTTAAGAACAATGCGATCAATACCAATAGATTTGAGAGTTCTTTTAATATCTGTAGAAACTTTTCCAGCATCTTCATAATTATCTTTTTCTACCTGATAAACTTTTTTCATTATCTCATTCCTTGTCTATAAAGTTGTCCACATACCTCAAACATTGTCTGATTCGTTTGAAAGATATTGATATGCAAATCTTTTGCTGTTTCGATAATATGACAATCAATCGGTTTTCCTCTTACAAAAAGAACAGTATCTAAATCAAGTACTTCGGCAGTTCTTAATGACTGAACATTAGAAAGACCCGTTAAAAACAAAACATCCTCAGTTTCATTTTTCAATAATGCTAAAGCATCAGACATTAAATCTGTCGCAAAACCCTTGTCATAATTTTTTTCATAAATATTTTCATCAGCAATATAAATGGCCCTGGCATCCAACATATCAATAATGTCTTTCATCAACATAGTTCTTCTTCCTTTAAGTAATCAAGAATCAGCATTTTCAAATCTTCCAGTTGTTTTTGACATCCAAATACAGTGCCATCAACACTGACAACAGGAGCTAAACCACAGGCTCCAACACAACGTGTGGCATCAATGGAAAATAATCCATCTTCACTTGTCGAATTGACTTCACATTCTGTCATTTCACAGAGTAAATCCAAAATCGTTTGAGCACCATTGACATAACAAGCTGTTCCCAAACATACAGAAATGATATGTTTACCTTTTGGTTCTGTTGTAAACTGTGAATAAAATGTCACAACACCATAAACTTTAGAAACGGGAACATTTAATGCTTCAGCTATTTTTTCCATTGCTTCAAAAGGAATATATCCAAGTTCATCCTGAATATCATGAAGCATTAATTTCATGGGACCACGCTCATCTTTATGCTTATCAACAATAGCGTCAATTTTATCTAAATACTCTTGTTTTAAACCACCCATACACATACTCCTTTCTTCTTCATATGTTCATTATAACATAGTTTGAAAGCGCTTAACATTAAATTTATTTGTTTATCAAAACAAAAAAAGATTATCAGAATCACTAATAATCTCCTCTTTGATGAAATTCTTTTTTATTACCACTGATTTGATGTCTTTCCCTCAATTTCTCTTCTATATCCTCAACCTGAATACCTTGTTGATACATCAAAACCAATACATGATAAAATAAATCACTGATTTCACCAATTAATTCTTCTTGATTGTTGTTTTTTGCTGCAATAATTGTTTCACTGGCTTCTTCGCCTACTTTTTTACAGATTTTATCAACACCCTGTTCCAATAAATAATTTGTATATGATTTTTCAACAGGATGTACCTGTCGATCTGCAATGACATCATAAACTTCATGAAAAATATTCTTTTCAAAAATGTAAGGTATGACTTCCTGAAAAAAACATGAATAGGCTCCAGTATGACAGGCTGCTCCAACCTGTTCAACCAGAATCAGTAAAGTATCCTCATCACAATCTAAATACATCCCTTGAATATATTGGAAATGTCCAGATGTTTCTCCTTTATGCCAAAGTTCCTGACGTGAACGTGAATAAAAATAAGTTTCTTTGGTTGTCAACATTCTTTCATAGGCCTCTTCATTGACATAAGCTAACATCAATACATCCTTTGTTTTGACATCTTGTACAATCGCTGGGATTAACCCATTTCCTTTTTCAAAATCTGGTTTCATCAATTCTCAATTCCTCCTTACTGGAATGTGATGACTGGCACATAATGCTTTCACATCATCAATAGTCGCTTCCTGATAGTGAAATAAAGAAGCTGCCAAGGCACCATCACAATTTGTTTTTTCAAATACTTCCACAATATCTTCCTGATTCCCACAACCACCACTGGCTATAACGGGAATAGAAACAACATCAAGGACTGCATTTAACATATCAATATCAAATCCATCACGGGTTCCATCTTTATCCATAGATGTCAATAAAATCTCACCAGCTCCCAGCTGTTCACATTGTTGAACCCATGTGATTAAATCCAATCCCGTATTTTTTCTACCACCAGCCATATAGACATCATAACCACTGTGGTCCTCACGCATCTTGGCATCAATTGCCACAACGACACACTGCACACCAAATTCATCTGCAGCCTGTTGGATCAATTGTGGATTTAAAATCGCTGCTGAATTAATAGAGACTTTATCTGCTCCACTGGATAAAATCATACGAAAATCATCTAAAGTACGAATACCCCCACCGACAGTTAATGGAATCGACAATTCACTAGCTGCACGTTGAATGAGATCTTTGATAATATCGCGATTTTCATAAGTCGCTGTGATATCTAAAAAAACAACTTCATCAGCACATTGTTCATCATATCTTTTCGCAATTTCAATAGGATCACCCACATTTTTTAATCCTACAAAATTCACTCCTTTGACAACCATACCATCTTTAATATCTAAACAGGGAATGATTCTTTTGGCAAGCATGATATCACCTCTTTCAAGTCAATCTGACCTTCATAATAAGCTTTTCCAACAATACAGCCATAATAACCTTGTCTGGCTGCTTCCAAAATATCTTCAGCTCCTTTTACACCGCCAGAAACAATGCAATGTAAAGATGTTGTGTCTTTGATTTTTTGATAGATGGGAAATGATGGTCCCTGTAATGTACCATCTTTAGAAATATCTGTACACACAATATATTGAACTCCCATTTTTTCTAATTCCTGTAAAAAATCTAAGTAGTATATCTGTGTATTGACAAGCCATCCTGAAGTCGATACAAATCCATCTTTGATATCCACGCCCACAACAATACGTTTAGCTCCGTATTTCTTTAAAGCTGTTTTTAAAAATTCAGGATTTTCAATAGCTGCCGTACCTAAAATCACACGGTCAATCCCTATTTTTTCTAAGTATAGTTCTACCGTATCCATCGTTCGAATGCCACCACCGACTTCAATAGGAATAGAGATGGTCTGACGAATTTTTTGAATTGTTGAAAGATTTGTTGTTGTCCCATCTTTAGCTCCATCTAAATCTACTACATGTAAATAATTGGCTCCCATATTCTGAAACTGTAAAGCCAGTGTTTCTGGTGATGAAGAATAGACTGTTTTTTGTTGATAATCACCTTTATATAAACGCACTGCCTCACCATCTTTTAAATCAATTGCTGGAATAATAATCATTGCACCATCTCCTTAAACGCTAATAAAATTTTTCTTCCAACTGCACCACTTTTTTCAGGATGGAACTGACATCCCATGACATGATCTTTTGCAACAACAGCCGTAATCTTGGCTTGGCCATATTCACAACAGGCAATGAGTTCATCATCGGTTGGATAAGCCATATAAGAATGAACAAAATAAACATAATCCCCATTTTTTATATTTTTCATTAAGGGATGATCTTGTGTGAGAATCAGTTCATTCCATCCCATATGTGGGATTTTGGCCTGCACATCCATCAGTTTGACTTCTCCCTTTAAAAAGCCTAATCCTTCCGTTGGAGTCACTTCATAACCTTTTTCAAATAAAATTTGCATTCCTAAACAGATTCCCAATATTGGAATACCCGCTTCTTTTCTTTCTTTTAAAATATCAATCAGATCATATTTCTTTAAATGTTCCATCGCTACTGGAAATGTTCCTACACCAGGCAGTACAATTCCTTTGGCCTGTCGAATCACATCGTGATCTCGACTCACCACAACATCCATACCAAGTTTCAAAAAAGCATTTTGCACACTCATTAAATTTCCAACATGATAATCAATAATCACAATCATCTTATAAAACTCCTTTTGATGACACAATCTGATCTTGATGATTTTCATCAATCATGACTGCCTGTTTTAATGCACGTGCAAAGCTTTTAAACATCGCTTCAATAATATGATGTGTATTTTCACCATAGCTTTCATGAATATGCAAAGTCATCATAGCATGATCACTGACTGCTTTAAAAAACTCTTTTGTCATCTCCGTTTCATATTGACCAAGTTTCATACAAGGCAATTGTGCATGATAAACAAGGTAAGGACGACCACTTAAATCAAGTGTTGTTGTGACGAGTGCTTCATCCATGACAATAGCCATTTGACCATAGCGATAAATGCCTTTTTTATCACCTAATGCTTCTTTGATACATTCCCCTAAAACAATTCCTAAATCTTCTATTGTATGATGACTATCTACGTTTAAATCACCATGACAAATCACTTTTAAATCAAAACCACTATGGAAAGCCCATAATTCAAGCATATGATCCATAAATCCAATACCTGTATCAATTTGAGCTATCCCTTGCCCATCTAGATTTAAGGACATATCAATAGATGTTTCTCTTGTTTCACGCTTTATTTGACTTTTTCTCATATGTATCCTCCTCAAATCTCACTGCAACACTATTGGCATGTCCATCTAATCCTTCTTTTTTGGCAAATGTGATAACATCATCTTTCAATGCTTCTAAAGCTGCTTTTGGATAATAACTGTATGATGAGTATTTCACAAAATCATAAACACCTAAAGCACTATAAAATTTAGCTGTTCCTCCGGTTGGTAAAACATGATTTGTTCCTGACATATAATCACCAAGTGGTTCTGGTGTATATTCACCTAAAAATATAGATCCAGCATTATGAATCAGTGGTAAAGTATTCATTGGATTTTCTACAAGCACTTCAAGATGTTCAGGCGCAAACTCATTAGAAACCTGAAACGCTTCTTCTATCGAATTCACAATAAATGCTCCACCATAGTTCTGTAACGATTCTTCAATAATTTCTGTTCTTGGTAATAACTGTATCTGTCGTTTCAACTCTTCATTGACCTTTTCAACAAGTGAAGGCGATGTTGTGACCAAAAGAGCACTGGCTAAACGATCATGTTCCGCCTGACTCATTAAATCGGCTGCAATATATTTAGGATTGGCTTTGTCATCTGCCACAATTAAAATCTCACTAGGTCCAGCAATCATATCAATGTCTACTCGGCCATAACAGCATTTTTTAGCTGTCGCTACATAAATATTGCCTGGTCCGACAATTTTATCAACTTTTGGTAAGGTTGCTGTTCCTATCGCAACTCCAGCAACACCATGAGCGCCCCCTACCTTATAAATTTCATCAATCCCACAAACATAGGCTGCTGCTAGAATGCTAGGATTCACTTTTCCATCAGCTTTTACTGGCGTGATGATAATCAAGTTTTGAACTCCTGCAAGCTTCGCAGGAATTGCATTCATCATAACAGTTGATGGATACGTTGCTGTTCCTCCTGGTACATATAAAGCCACTTTTTCTAAGCCTCGTACTAACTGTCCCATCATGACACCATTTTCCTTATATAATGACCATGATTTATCCACCTGATGTTGATGAAAAGCTATTAACTGTTCTTTAGTACGCTCTAAAATACGCATAAAGTCTTTACCAACACTTGTGACACCATCCAAGATTTCTTGTTTTGAGACAATCAAATCTTTAGGATTATCAATCATGAAACCATCTAAATCTCGACAATACTTCATTAATGCCTGATCTCCATTTTTTTCAACATCTTCAATCATATTCATGACAGTATCATTGACCTGTTTGGTCATTTCAGTTTTACGTGATGAAAACTTTTGCACAACATCCTTAAACTGCCCTTGTAAATCATAAACTTTTAACATCTTGTTACTCCCCTTTCAATTTATAAATCAAATCAAAGATTTCTTCTTTTTTAAATTTTAAACTCACTTTATTGACAATCATTTTTGTAGAAATATCACTGATTTTTTCAATAACCTCTAAACCATTGGCTTTAAGCGTTGAACCTGTTTCTACAATATCCACAATAGCATCACTTAATCCCACAACAGGCCCCAGTTCTACTGAACCTTCCAGCTTTATGATTTCAACATCTTCCTGTTTTTGGTTAAAATAATCCTTAGCCACTTTGGTATATTTAGAAGCAATACGTTTACGACGATGAAAAACTTTATCTTTGTAACCAGGATAAGCAGCGACTGCAAAATAACATTTTCCAATATCCAAATCCAACATTTCATAATAATCCTGGAAATCACTATCTTCTAAAGTATCTTTTCCTACAAAACCGACATCAACGATCCCATGTTCTAAAAAAGTCAAAACATCATTGGCTTTCGCAAAAATCATTGATAAACCATCAGGAGTTTCAATCATGAGTTCACGGTCTTTATGAAAAATAGGTTCCATATCAAATCCCTGTTTTGATAACAATTGACAAACCTGCTTTTCAATACGCCCTTTTGTAATGGCTATTTTAATCATGCTTCTTCCTCCTTTTCTAAAGCTTTGAGAATATGACTTAAATCATAACTAAATCCAATTGCAGGAACCTGCCTTTGAAAATGATTCATGAGTTTATCATAACGTCCACCATTCATAATAGGTTCAGCACTATAAGGCGAATACCCCTTTAACATAATACCTGTATAATATTTCATCATTGGCGTCATAGCTAAATCAAATGTTAAAATGTCTTTCATCTTTGATTGTTGATATAAATGAATGCACTCTTCAATAGCCTCTTTTAATAATGGATCATCTATCAGTGATTGAACCTGATATAAAACTTGAATATCACCAAAAGCTTGAGGTAACATCAACAACAAATCATGGAGATGACTATCAAAATGATGACTCTCTACAAAGTCTTTCATAGCACTTAAATCACGTCTTTTTAATATATTGACAAATTTCTCATCATCCACTATTTCAACTAAACGGTTATAAAATTGAGCCGATCCCATTTCAATGCGTAATGTCTTTAATCTTAAACACTGCATTGTTTCTAAAACAAGCTCTAAGCATTCTAAATCTCCCGCAACACCTGCTTTTCCAAGCAATTCAATACCTGCCTGAAAAAATTCACTGCTTCTTCCTTTATGTCTTTTTTCTTTACGATAAACCTTCCCAAAATAACAATATCTTTTTTCACCATTTTCTTTTTGTGAGCTATACAATCTTGCTAGTGGAACTGTAAAATCCACTCTCAATGCCACTCTTTTGCCTTCATAATTGATATATTGAAACATCTTTTCTTCATCAATTCCAATATCCATATCATTATAAAGTTCCACATATTCAAATGATGGCATTAAAACTTCTAAATAGCCATGTTCAACAAAAATATGTCTTAAATCATTTTCAATATCTCTTAACTTAGACACATTATTCATAATGGCATCAATACTTTCTTCAGGTATTAAATATTTAAACTCTTCCATGTCAATCCTCCTTTAACAAAAAAGACGAGTCTTAATGACTCGTCCAAACCTTCTATAAGTCATTAGATACACCCATTTATAAAGTATATGCAAAACGGGCTGTATCTTTCATAGATATAACCCTAAGTGTTCCAATGGTGATGGCGATGAAATTGTTGATTTAAAATTGTCTTTTTCATAAATATCACCTCATTTTTTATCATTCTAACACATTTAAAAGATAAAAAAAAGAATTTTTTATAAAAACTTTATAAGTATTCTCATCTATCATATTCATAACTTAAAAATCAACTTTTAAAGACTTATATAAAAAAAGAAAGGTCAGTAAAACCTTTCTATCAAACTTTACCATGCATTATCTACAATGTTATGTCCATCCACACGATAAAGATAATCAGTTGTCCAGCTTGTGTCATAAGGCTCATTATGCGTTTGATGTGTAGATGGCATAAAACGAACACTATAAAATCTTGTTCCAACGTAGTTTTGGTCCTGTTTCCTCATTAGAATAATATCCTGCACTGTTTGAGATTCTGCTACCGAGGAATCAATACGTCGTGTTATATAAACACCATATTGATCATCATTTTGTGAATAGATGGTCATATCCAATATTTGCACATCTAAAATAACACCCTCACTATTATCTATTCGTGTGATTCCTTGATCAATACTTTTTACAGCTTGATAAATATCATCTTCATCTTGCACTTTAATAAGATTTTCATCCGATTTTATAGTTGAAATATCATCAACTTCCAGTAGTTGAGTATAACTTGCATAACGTTGCTGGTCTTTTTCTTCCTCTGCTATTTCATATGATTCTTGCTTAGATTCTTCTTGTGAGGAATCTGTTGATTCATTGGTTGATATAGATTTTTCTGTTTCTTGTTTATTTAAATCTTCTTCAAATAAATCCGGATTTATTCTAAGAGTATTATTATATTGTCTATCCAATTGATAAATTTTACATTCATCATTATCCAATTGAATAAGATAATCATGTAGTTCATCTGATATATATAAAATTTGATTACCTACAAGAGAAACCTCACATACATCTTGATTCATAACAACTTGATGTTGTTTAATAACTAAGTTCATCCACTCATTTCCATATATACATCCTTCATATTCATCTATGAAGCTATCTTGATCCTGTGTGATTTTATTCATTGCATAAAATTTATAAGTATCATCGTAGGCAACATAAAAAACATCTTCAAATTGACCCACTCTTTGAACAAAATTGGTATCTATTTCAAAAACTTTTTGTCCAAATAAATAACGTACGTTATCATAAAGAGTCAACTGTTTATCATCTATACGATAAGCTAAATATTGATCATGATAATTGAAATAATTAAGTTTTCCAAATGGTAATACTATAAATAAACCAATGATTATACATCCTATTAAATATATAGGAAAAGAGTGTTTTTTCATTATCAAAACAAGTCCAATACTTATTATCACAACAAGTATAATGATAAGCTCTATCCATAATCCAGTCCAATCAATAAGATAAGTATTCATTAATAAACAATAACCAACACCTGTGATAAGCTTCATCACAACTGAGCAAAAAGCTACAACAAGTAATATAAGTAAAAGCATAGACATTTTTCTTTTTGGTGTCATTGTTGAATCTATTACCTTTGTACACAAAGATTGAAAATAATTGACAACATCTCTATCATATTCAATATATAAAATAAAATCTTCAAAAAAAGCGATAATAACTTTTGAATCATATTGTACCTTTTTAAGAGATGTTAAATCAAAAATACGATTTTGATAAAAGAAACGATGATTTTCATCAATAATAACTAAGTCACTACTAATCGTTTGTTGAAGCTTATTCATTTTTTTCTTTTTTGCAATAACAATAAATTCTAAACATAAAATCCCCAATGCTATAATAATTCCTATAGAACTCCAATGAAAGTCTATACATACTAAACCAATAGAACATCCTATCAAAATAATAAGGAAAATCATAATAGTGAGTCTATTCTGTCTTTTATAACTTATACGATCTTGCATTCTTTGAATATGTAATTCCACTTTCTCACCTCATTTTCTGAGATAGACAGACAAATGATTTTTGCTTCACACCTATATATCGGCTGATTACATCACATTTTACCATCAATAAGAAATAAATATTCTTATCTTCCTCACTTAAACTTTCAAAATTAGCTTGACCTTTCGCAATGATGAGATCGGCCTGATGATAAACATCTAAAAACTCTTGACTGACACAAGAAAGAATCGTGCCCAGTGATCCATCCCCATTAGAAATAATTGTTGCATATTGATCCATACCAACTTCATAAGCATCTTCTAATATAGAATCATTAACAACCGGTTTCCCTCTTGTCACAAAATAGATTTTGAGTTGAGGATTCATTGCTTTTATTCTTTTAATCAACAATAAATCAAGACATATTTCACCACAATTATCTCCCAGATAGACTAAAGAAGAAGCATTCATTAAATCTTCTTTTAATCTTTCAACATGATTAATAGTTAAAGATAATTGATCCATATTTTGAAAATAAGTCATCATATCTTTTTGTACATTTTGATGGATAGGACTAAAATCGATAACATTTCCCACAATAGCATATTTAACAGCCTCTTCAAAAGAATGAATCTGGTTATCTAATTGATTCAGTTGTTTTAAAAACATCTGATTATAATCACGTCTTAACTGATAGTAAGGATCATCATGATGAATATACGCTTTGACCATGTCAAAAACTTCACCTATAATTTCAGGGTTTGTTTTTGTAAAATCAACCTGACTCATAGAGGCAAAAAACTGGTGAAACAATTCATCCTGATCCAGACATCCTGTCATACTTGCCATCTTGACAACCTGATTAACCAGACATGGTAAACATTGTTTATTCATTTTCATTGGTTTTATCCTCTTGAGTGAACTCATTATAAGCTTTTAAAAAAGCATCACTATTAAAAACATAGATATGACTTGTTTTTTGATGCTCAACAATAATATGATGCTTAGACTTTTTTTGAATGGATTGAATATTTTGATAAGGAATCAATGTTGGTAACATAGCTGCAACTTTCCACTCATAAATCATCATTTCATTATCAAATAAAATAATCTTATATCTTGCAGTCATTAATAAAAGTGCAATCAATGATAATAAAAGACAACCTATGGCCTGTGGTAAAGCTTTTTGCATAAAAGCATAAAGACTTAAAATCATCAATATAATAAATAAGAAAAGACAAAATAAAAATGTTCGATATTCTTTAAATTTTTTCATCATTTTTTATCACCTCTTGTAGTTTAACATATTTTATAAAGAATGAAAACTTTATTCATAACATTATAAAAAATTATTATTTTCAAAACAAATCTATCATTTAATTCTATTTATACTAAAAAATAAGAATTATTTTATCTAAATTTCAAAAAATGTAATAATTTTTTATTAAAATGCTTGTTTTTTATTTATCATTGTATATAATAAGTTCAAGGAGGATTCAAACTATGAAATATATTGAAAGAGTTTTAGAAGATGTAAAAAGAAAAAATGCTGATCAGCCTGAATTTATTCAAGCTGTAGAAGAAGTCTTGGAAAGCTTAGAACCTGTTATTGAAGCTCATCCTGAATACGAGGATATGGCTATTTTAGAAAGATTGGTAGAACCTGATAGAGCCATTATGTTCAAAGTTCCTTGGCAAGATGATCAGGGAAAAGTTCATGTCAATAGAGGATATCGTGTTCAATTCTCAAATGCGATTGGACCATATAAAGGTGGTTTAAGATTACATCCATCTGTCAATTTAGGAATTATTAAATTCTTAGGTTTTGAACAAATCTTTAAAAATTCATTAACAACTTTACCAATTGGTGGAGGTAAAGGTGGTTCTGATTTCGATCCACAAGGAAAATCAGACAATGAAATCATGCGTTTCTGTCAATCATTTATGACTGAATTATATCGTCATATTGGACCAGACGTTGACGTACCTGCTGGGGATATTGGAACAGGTGCCAGAGAAATTGGATATATGTATGGACAATATAAAAGAATCAGAGGAGCCTATGAAAATGGTGTCTTAACTGGTAAACCATTACCATATGGTGGATCTTTAATTCGACCTGAAGCAACTGGATTTGGTGCTGTTTATTATGGTAAAGAAGTTTTAAAACACTTTAATGATTCTTATGAAGGTAAAACAATTGCATGTTCAGGTTATGGAAATGTTGCCTGGGGTGTATGTTTAAAAGCCAGAGAATATGGTGCAAAAGTTGTATCTATTTCTGGTAGAGATGGGTATGTTTATGATCCTGATGGAATTACAACTGATGAAAAAATTGATTTCTTATTAAAAATCAGAAGTTCAAATGATGTTAAACTTAAAGATTATGCTGAAAAATTTGGATGTGAATTCCATGCTGGTGAAAAACCATGGGGATTAAAAGTTGATATGGCTTTCCCATGTGCAACACAAAATGAAATCGGATTAGAAGAAGCTAAACAATTGGTTGCTAATGGAGTGAAATATATTATTGAAGGTGCTAACATGCCTACAACACCTGAAGCCATTACTTACTTCTTAGAAAATGGTGGAACTTTAGGACCTGCAAAAGCAGCAAATGCTGGTGGAGTTGCTGTATCTGCATTAGAAATGGCTCAAAACTCTATGCGTTATAGCTGGAGCGCTGAAGAAGTTGATCAGAAATTACATGATATCATGGTTGATATTCATGACTCTTCAGTCAAAGCTGCTCAAAAATATGGTTTAGGTTACGACTTAATTAAAGGAGCTAATATTGCTGGATTTGAAAAAGTTGTAGCTGCTATGATTTCTCAAGGAATCTATTAATAAAAAAAAGATTGTCAAGATATCATTGATATTTAGACAATCTTTTTTATTTTCATAAATAAAGCATCATACTTATTAACGATTCTTGCGATAACTTAATAATAATGGTATGACATTCACCACAAAAGAACCTATTACAAATATCCATAGCATCATAGATAATGTTGGTGCAACATCTGCAATAGCACTCCAATCCCCTGCTAAACTCCAAGACGCTATCATTTGATACTGATCGCAAAGTGTCAATGCCATCAAGAATAAGGAAAGAACCATAAAAATATGATAATTTTTACCAGCATTATACATATACAAATTCAATAAAGTCATGATAAGAGTTAATATTCCAAATATAATCCACATATATTTCTCCTCCTTTTAAAAAATAGGAAACATTGCTGTTTCCTATTATTCTTCAACAGGTAATTCTTTTAATTCTTCCTCACCTGTTACATATTTTAAAATGGCAATAGCTGCATCTTTTGGTCCTTGATGTTCGTTTCCTTTAATACCTAAACGTGTACGCAACTGACCAACTTTTACACCTTGCTTAAACATTCTTTTAAAATAATCCTGTAAAATAGGTTCAGTCTGTTCTCTTCTTTGAACTGGTCCAAATGGATTCGCAAAATAGCTTCCTACAAGTCCATATTCTGTTGTTGTTCCTTTTGCCATACGATTTCCTGCTCTGAAGACTTCTAAAGCTTCTTCTGGTGTATCAAAGAAACTTAATGCTTCACCATCTTCATCATAGTTATTTGCATATAAGAACAAATCAACATCATGTTTTGCCACAACATCTTTATAGTCTGTAATTGGAATGACAATACGTGCATTGACTTTATCTGGATTCATAAAGACTGAACGGTCTAATTCTTTAAAGCTATATCCTGCATCCAAGTCATCTAATCTGACAAAAGCTCCAATTTCAGTTCCTGAAGTCTTCACTTTTCCTTTATCACCAAGTGAAAGTACTCCCATATCATCATAGATTGTCTTTAAGTCTGTAATATAAGCAGCTCCAATCACTTTAATCTGTTCAATTGTTTCACTCTTACCAGCTCCACTATCACCCATAACAACGATATTTTTTGTTTCACCATTATGAAGTGTCATTTTAACCATAGCTCCATGGATTGGTAATTCACGATGATTAATTTTTTGAACATTATGCAATGTTAAACACATTTTTTTCATATATCCAAAATAATCAAAATCATCACTTGCTGATAATAAAGCAACAATCATATCATTAGATTCATCCTGATAGAAAGCCTGATTCATTTCACCATCTTCATAACCATAAACATAAATTAAGTCTGGTTTACGATTACGATATTCAGATTCATCAGCCAAATCAAACAAGTTACATAATGTTACACCTTGTGCCATAAATTTTACGTTAAAGTAAACAAAACATAACAAATCTCCTACTTTTGCAGGATAACATAACCATGATTCTGCATCAAACTTTTTATCTTCAATAGGATTTGTTTTGATTTCTGGAAAGACTCCATCACGTTTATTACGTTTAGAATAAGCAATAAATGGTGGATGAATAACAACAGATTCAATAAATGGAATTTCATCTAAATTACGATATTCATATGGTAAAAATGGTCGCATATGCGTTACAGCTAAACCAGCATTTACCCCTGCAGTAATCTGACGTAAAACTTTATCTTTCTTTCCAATCGCTGATTGAATAGAACGATAAACTTCTAATACCAATTCTTCAAATTCACTTTGTGCATCAGCAAACTGAACATTTTGATAACCTGCTCTTTTTGTTTCATTAAAAACAATTGCATATCTTTGTAAACGACGCCAGAATAAATAAATATCTTCAACCAAAGCAATAAACATATCACGATCTTTAAAATATGCTTTTGTCTGAGAACGCATAGCACAAACTTCTTCTACTGACATGACTAATAATAATTTAAAAACATCTCTTAAATCTCTTAATAAGTCAACATCATCTTCTTCAATAGCATGTAAATATTCATAAATAGTTGTATCAGTTCTTTTAATATGTTTAATATATTTTTCTAAAACTTTCGCAAAAGACTCACTTTCAATTAATTGACAACGACTTTGACAGAATTCTTCAGAAAAATTTAAAATTGCATTACCACGAGTAATATTAAATTTATATGCCATATTTTCACCCTTTCCTTTGAGAGATGTTTTTCCATCTTTCAAATATGAATCAATTCTATCAAAAAAATGCCATCTTGACTACAAAAATCATAAAATTTATGAAATGATAGCGGTTTTATTTTCTATTTTGAGTTGATTTTCATTTTTTAACAGTATTTTTTCTATATAATAGACAGAAAGGTATATATTTTTATGAGAAATATAAATATGTTGATTATTTTTACTTACATTTATACAATTTCCATTATATCTGATTTCATCTCTTCCAAAATCAATATGATAAGTCACATCATGTAATTGATAAACCATCGTATGTTTACCATAGTCAACATAGACCTTGGCATTTTGATCTTGAATCACAAACCAGTTATATAAATCATTAAGAGACAAATAATATTGATTATCTTTTTGAAATCCTTTGAAATCAAACGTATAGATTTTCTCATCTTTATGATATGTGCCTATATAAGTTGTCATAGCTCCCTGATATTCATAATAACGACTTCGATGACAATACATATATCCAATCGTTCCAATGAGTAAACATAAAATCACACCAACTAACAATACACGTTCATATCTTAATTTTTTCATAAAACCTCCCAAAAGAAAAAGGTCTTATCAAAAGACCTTAAAAAAGACACGACCAACAACCTGATCATCAAAATCAATATATCCTATATTTCTAGAGTCAACACTGTGATTACGATTATCCCCCATCACAAAAATCTTACCTTCTGGAATATCATAAGAAAAATCTTCATTACCTTCCATAGGTCCATTGATATAATCTTCATTCAGTAATTGACCATTACGATAAAGCTGATTATCTTTCATTTCAAGACGATCACCTGGCAACCCAACAATTCTTTTAATAATCTGATCTTCACCCTCCCCCACATGATACTTCACAACAACAATATCATTATAAGAGGGTTTCCCTCTTTTATAAAAGAATTTATCAACCAAAATGATATTTCCATTTTGATAAGTCGGCTCCATTGATGAACCCACAACTCTTGATATTTGAACAAAATATAGAACGCCCAGTGTGAAAACCACTGTTATAATAATGACTTTGATATATTCTAATAAAGATTTTTTAAAATCACTTTTTTCCATTTTTCTCGCCTCTGATGTATTATAGCATACTATTTTCCATCTTTTAAGCGTGTTCTTAATTTTGTCACAATTTTCTTTTCTAATCGAGAAACCTGTACTTGAGAAATACCTAAATATTTCGCAATTTTATCTTGATTATAATCCAATTGATAACGCATATAAATAATCATTTTTTCTTTATCATCCAGTTTTTCCATTTCCATTTCTAAAGCAATCTTTTCAAACCACATTTCATCACTTTTATCAATCAGACGGTCTTCTACACTGATCGTCGATCCATCTTTTTCATAAATGGGTTCATTTAATGATGTTGGATAATAAGAAGCATCTATGGCTTCTACAACGTCCTGTGGTTCAACACCTAAATACTTGGCGACATCTTCAATCGTTGGTTCCTGATTGTTTTGACTTTGCAGGTATTCTTTTGCTTTGGTGACTTTAATATTTAATTCTTTTAAAGAACGAGAAACTTTAATGGTTCCATCATCTCTAAAATAGCGTTTAATTTCGCCCATAATAATGGGTACTGCATAGGTTGAAAACTGAACCTGATATGATGTATCAAAATGATTAATAGCCTTCATCAAACCAATACAGCCAATCTGAAATAAATCCTCTTTATCATAATAACTATTTTTAAATCTATGCACAATTGACCAAACTAATCCTAAATTATCTTTAACGACCTCTTCTTTAGCCTGTTCATCCCCTAAACGGACTTTTTTTAAAAGATCCAATGTTTTAGATTGTGTCATGATTCTTTAAACTTTTTGTGATGATAAGTTTTGTTCCTATATTGACAACACTTTCTATTTCTAACTGATCCGCCAGTGTTTCAATAATGGTTAATCCCATTCCTGCATGTTCAAGGTCTTTTGCAGTTGTATAAAAAGGTGCTTTGACTTCTTCTAAATTTTCAATCCCCTTACCATAATCCTGTACAATCAGTTGAACCTGACGTCCATCAATCTTCATTTTCATAACCACAGAACATTCTGTATTTTGATTATAACCATGAATAATAGCATTACTGACTGCTTCTGATACAATTGTTTTCCATTCAATAATTTCATCAATAGTTGGATTTAAAGGTGTTAAAAAAGCCGCTACCGTTGTTCTGGCAAAATTTTCATTATCCAAGATAGCGCTAAAACTGACTTCCATTTGATTCATAATGTTCCCTCCTTTAAATTTTCTATTGATTCATAATAAGGCATAATCTGAAACATTCCTGTTAATTCAAAAAGACGATAAGCCACAGGATTTAATCCTGTTAAAATCAGTGTACGATGTTCAAATTTCAACTGATTATAACGTCCTAGCACAAGTCCTATGCCTGAACTATCTATAAAAGATGTATTTTGAAAATCAAAAATCACATCTTCTTCACTCTCATCTATCAAATCACTTAACTGTCCACGATAAACCGGTGCCATAACACTATCAATTTCACCATAAAAATGAACAATAATCAGATGATTTGCTTTTTCAATCTCTATATGATTATCCATATCTCTTCCTCCTTCTTTGGTATCATATACCAATTCCAAATGAAAAAAAATCGTTTCGCTAAAACTAGAACTTATTCAACAAAACTAGAATATTTATGCAAAATAAAAAATCCATCACAAGATAGATTTTTAAAGTAAAACTTTGAGTTGATTGACGACTTTTTCTACAAAAGATAAGGCTTCAACATCTGTTTTCACAGTAACATCAAAAGAACCAATATTAATATCTCCACGCATCAATAACAGATGACCAACCACTTCACCTTTTTTTAATGGTGGCACAAGATTTGTATAATTCATCTGATAAGTGACTTTGGTCGTATCATTTTTATCTTGAACATACTGAATATCATCTTTTGCTATGATTTCCACTTGAGATACACGGGCATTATCAATGTTAACTTTTTCAATGACATCATTTTTTTGAAATAAAGTGATGTTTTCGTATAAAGAAAATCCATAATCCAAGAGTTGTGATACTTCCTGATTTCTGACTTTAGGATCACTTTCTTTTAAAACAATCGCTATTAATCTTAAACCATTTCTTTTGGCAGTTGAAACAATGCAATAGCCTGCTTCTTTGGTATAACCTGTCTTTAATCCATCAGCTCCCTGATAAGATTTCAATAACTTATTCGTATTCACAAGCCAAAACTTATGAGCAGTATCTTCACGGATATAACTATCGTATAAAGAAGTTGTCTGTAATAAACGTTCTCCACCCATTTCTATTAAATAGGCGGCCATTGTTCCTAAATCCAAGGCACATGTATAATGATTATCATCATGTAAACCAGTAGGATTCACAAAGTGAGTATTCACCAATTTGAGTTCCTTCGCTTTTTCATTCATCATTTTCACAAAATTATCATTCGTTCCAGCAATACGTTCTCCAATCATCACACAGGCATCATTAGCAGAAGCAATACTAATCGCTTTAAACAAATCTGCGACACTCATTTTTTCTCCTTCTTCCAGATAAATCTGGCTACCACCCATACTGGCTGCATAGGCGCTACATGTCAACTCTTCATCCCATTTTAAACTGCCTTTTTCAATAGCTTCAAAAAGTAAAATCATGGTCATAATCTTTGTGGTAGAAGCTGGAAAAAGCTTTTCTTTTTCATGATTTGAATAAAGAACCTGTCGACTTGATGCTTCCATTAATAAGGATGCTGAAGCATTTGGTGCTAATTTTAATTCTTCTCCATGAACCGGTGTTATCTGGAGACATAATACAAAGACACATAAACAAATCAACCATTTTTTTATCATCAAAACACCTCAATTTATTATATGAAAAAAAGCGAAAAACAGTCCATTTTTACAAAGATTGTTTATGCTTACTTCAACAAAAAACTTATTCTATTCACTTCATTCATTTTTGTATCAAAATGATGACAAATCATAAAAACCACATATCTCATAAAAATGAGAAATGTTGATCTCATTTATTATGTAGACATATTAACAAAACAAATCATTTGTACAATTTGTTGAAATAATGAGTTTATATGTCGAAAAATATCGTTTTTTACAAAGTTTTAGACTTACATGTCTGAAACTATTGTTTTTTATATTTTCGGATATAATATATAAAAAAGATAGAAGGAATTTCATGACTAAGCTTATAAACCGTCCCGAATATTGAAATCAGCTCATTTCAAACAAAGATATTCATCTTGTTAAAATTGTAACTGGTATTTGCAGATGTGGGAATAATGTAAAGTTTTATATAATGGTAAAATAATTTTATCAATGGATAGAAGCTATATTAAATCCTATGAGGGTATCAAATCTTTATATCTCATTGATTGGCTCTTATCTTAAAAATGCAAGATGGTAATCCACCTTGCATTTTTTATATATCCAAAGATAATTGTCTGTTTTTATAACTTTTTTGTTTAGCCTGCTTGATAATATCATCTTCATGAACATGTCCTATCAGCAATGGAGATAAAGGATCATGAAGTTGATAGTTCTCTATAACTTTTTGCTTATTTTCATTTGCATAACAATATAAACAACCATGTGGGCATGTATTATATTCCCCTATATCACGACTAGGATAACAATGACAATGTTGTCTTAAAGGCTGACTAGACACAGATATAAAATCATATCCTGTTATATCTTTGAGTATTCTCGCATTCAAACAACTTTGTGATAAAACACCATACTCTGAAAAATCATATGGTTCTGCACACATTTGAATCTGAAATTGATATTTTTTAGCAATCTGTACAAAAGCTTTTACTAGCTGTTGTTGCCAAAACAAAGGAACTTCCTGAATACCAGGAAAGTTTCTTTTTGTTTTTTGATAAAGATCAATAAAACTGATCACACAATGATGAACATAACCTTGAAGCTGAGAGAGGATATCTTCAAAATAATAAAGATGCTTCTCTATTGTATATTCCTGATTGATAAAAATAGGATCATATCTGATGCTAACAGATTGCTTTCCTAATTGAGAAGATAGCTTTTGAATGTCTGATATGACATTTTGATAATCAGGAACATGAGGCTCTATATCGCGACCATAAGGCGTTATAGTCACATAGAAAAAAGAAGGATAAGGCTTCAGTTTATCTAAACGAGATAATATAGGTCGAGGATTTTTTGTACAGAAAATAAAACAATCAACAACATCCTCATTAATCAAATATTTGGTAATCTGGGTTGGATAATAAGGATTTCTCACATAGACATATCCTTCTTTGATACGTTGAAATATCCAGTCACTATAAAAAGCAACGATATCTGTGCGACCACTTATATTAAAAATCATCGTCTACTTACCAGTTGGTATAAAAGGAATAATACTATTGGCGACTGTTGATATTGGCATTGTCTGTAAAACGACACGTCCTGGTCCTGTAATCACTGTATTGAATAAACCTTCGCCACCTAATAATTTATTTTTCATGCCTGGTACACTTTGTATTGACAATTGACACGTCGCATCCATGATAGCCAGATTTCCTGAATCAACAATCAATTGTTGACCTGCTTCCAGCTGATATTCAACCGTTGCGCCATCAAGTTCAATAAATGCAATACCATGTCCCGATAAACGACTCATAACAAAACCTTCACCACCAAAAAGTCCTGTAGATACTTTTTTATTAAAGAAAACACTTCTTTCTACTGTTTCTTCACATGCCAGAACAGATGATTTTTGGACAACGATTTCCTGTCCAGGTGCAATATCATATTTACGAATTTCACCAGGAAATGAAGAACCAAAAGCAATTTTACCAGCTTCTCTAGCCTGATAGACATTTAAAAACATTGTTTCACCTGAAAACATTCTCCCAAAAGCTTTCCCTATACCACCGCTTGTTGTTTCCATCGTCATACATGGATCCATCCAAGCCATAGCTCCACTATCACTCACCATTTTTTCTCCCTTTTCTAATTCACAAATGACAACTGGAAAAGGGGTTCCTTGAATTTCATACTTCATTCTATACTTCCCTCACTTTCTAAAGTTTTTATAATCAGTTCTGCTGTTTTTTGATGTGATGCTAGAGGAACCTGATGCACATCACAAACACGCATTAAAGCATTAATATCTGGTTCATGTGGCTGTGCTGTCAAAGGATCTCTAAAGAAAATGACAAAGTCCATTTTTCCTTCTCCCACATATCCTCCAATCTGCTGATCTCCACCATATGGCCCAGATAAACAGCGATGAACTTTCAAATCTGTATTTTCCATAATTTTAAGTCCTGTTGTTCCTGTCGCAAACAGTGTATGCTGTTTAAAAAAAGATTCATGTTTTTTCACAAATTCAATCATTTCCTGTTTTTTAGAATCATGTGCTATCAAAGCTATATTCATCCCTATCACCTCCTATTTTTATTATACATGAAAAAAAGCCTTCATCAAAATGAAAGCTTATAAAATATGTTTTTCAATAAATTTTCCAATACCATCATGATCATTATCGTCAGTGATATAGTCAGCGACGCTCTTTGTCTTATCACTACCATTCGCCATCACAACACCTACACCAGCATGAAGTGTCATATCATAATCATTATCGGCATCTCCAAATGTACATAATTGTTCCATTGAAATATCATGCATTGCCATAACTTCCTGTAATCCATGTGTTTTTGTCACTCTTGGATCCATATATTCATATAAAACACTGGCTGTTTTTAAAGAAGATGACTTATATTTATCATTTGAAAATGTCTGACTTCTTTCCACAACTTTATCCATATATTCAGGATTACAGATAATAATCAGTTTAGGACGTGGTTCCTTTAAGAATTCATCAAAATCTACAACCTCATAAGGCACACGATCATCTCTAGATAACATTTGAATATAATCATCATCTTTTGGTGCATACAATACACCTTGATATGGCACTGCAAAATTGACATCCATATCTTCATAATGATGAATAATGTCTTTAATCAGTTCTCCATCCAGTGGATAGCTTGATTTATCGACTTGAAGAGTATAATCATAAATTTCAGCGCCACCTGTTCCTACAATTGCATCTACCAAACCATCAATACCCCAAATATTTAAAAGCGTTTTGACACTATGCACATCTCTACCAGTTGATAAACCAAATAAAATTCCTTTTTCTCTTGCTTTTTTAATCATTTCTACTGTCATTGGTGAAACAATTCCTTGACTATTTAATAATGTTCCATCAACATCACACATAATTGCTTTAACATCCATAAATGAAACCTTCTAAATATAATATTTTGTATAATAATAAATACGTAAAACATCAAAAATCATCATCATCTGATAATTGAATTGAATACCATCAAAACGTCCTGGGACCTGAATCACATATTGTGCTCCTAAATCATTTTTATTTTTATATTTAACATTTTGTGTCAATAATACAATTTGAGCATCCTGGATATTTTGATGCGCACTTTCTTTTAAATAATCATGCAATGTTCTTCCTGTTGCACTCATAAAAATAACGACATCATCTTTTTGGAATTGAAAATCTTTCACAAAATGATGATATTGAATCACTTCTTTACCAAAAGTAATAAAATCCGTCTGGAACTCTACAGCAATACTTGTTGGATACAAAGCTCCAATAAGAATCACACGTTTATTTTTAAATATAAGTTCACAGATTAATTCTAATTCCTTCACAAGATTTTCTTTATCATAAGATGAATCTAATTGTTCAATTAATCCAGCAGCAGAAACACCTAACATACGTGCACGAATCTGAGAAACACGAAGCATATAATCCGCAATCAGTTCGTCTTGAAAATCTTCATATGTCTGGAAACCTAAGTGACGACAGAAATCTAAAATCTCATCTTCACTAAAATGCCCTTCCTCCATGACCCTTTGCAATGAATAATCTTCCATCTCCACATAATGATGAACAATAAACAATCCAATGCGATACATATGGTCATCATCTAAACATCCATTTAAATACTTTAAAATTCTTGATAAAACAATGTCCATAAAGAAGCCTCCTTATCTGATAATTTTATTATAATCCTTTTTTATCAAAAAACATGTTTTTTTCTCAAATAGATAGAAGACATAATGATTGTATCAAAAATAATAATCAAATACTTATTTTTCTATGAAATAAATCATTTTTATCATCAAAAAGCTTCTTTTAAAGAAAAGAATGACAAATTTTTTCATTGAAAAAGGCTTGATTCCATTCAAGCCTGATATTGTATTATCCTATTAAATCCATTTCTTTCATAACCTTATAAATACCATCTTGATCTGGATCAGTAAAGAAATATTTTCCTAACGCTTTTAAATTATCTGATGCTCCTTCATAAACAACACCTGTTTCGACTTCTTGAAGCATCTGATAATCATTCATACTATCACCAAAACCAATTGTATCTTTCATCTGACCATGAAAATGATTCACAACCTTTAAAATACCATCAGCTTTTGTACAATGTTTTAAAATAATTTCACCATTGATAAAATCATCATCTTCTTTTGAAAAAGTCACAATATTAAAGAATTCTTCTAAAAATGGTACACAGTCATAAAAACTTTGTTTATTTGGAGCAATAAAGCACACTTTTGTGACACCTGTCGTTAAAATATTAAAGTCTTTAATTGGCAAACGATTTTCACCCATACGTCTGAGTTGAAAAAAGCGCATTAATTCAAGATTGTTTTCACAATCTTTTTGATGTTTCTGATCAAAAAATTCATTCACACCTGGTGTCTGATATAAAGCTTTTTTTGTTTCTAATGTAAATAAAATATGATTATTAATGAATAAAGTCATGACTTCAGATAGAATATATTGATTCATAAAGTTTTCAAAAATATATTCTCCATCCACAATGACAAATCCTCCAGCACTACAAATAGCACCATCGAATTCAATATTTCGAATATCCCCAACAATAGACGTTGGAGCACGCCCTGTACAAAGAAAAGCACGATGTCCATTTTGTCTTGCATTTTGAATGGCCAACTTTGTTTTCTCTGTCACCATTTTAGATTTTCCTACTAATGTCCCATCAATATCAAAAAATAAAAATTTTCCCATTATTTTCACCACCGCATATTATTATACATCATTTTTCAACATCACATATAAAAATATCACTTTTTGAAAATAATTATGACAAAACTTCATCAATGAGTTGTGGCTTTCCAACAAATTCATCTGAAAAATCATAAGCATTGAAAATCTCAGTTTCAAGCTCCTGACTCAAACCCGTATTTGTATGAACTTCAACTAACACTTCACCTTTTTTTACAAAATCCCCTATTTTTTTATGAAGAACGAGACCGACACTATAATCAATGTCATCATCTGTTTTTTCACGTCCTCCACCTAATTTCATACTCACTATTCCTAAAGGCTTTGCTTTTAAATCTTTGACATATCCTGTTTTTTGACTATAAACAGGAATCACCTCTTTCGCTTTAGGAAACATTTCTGGATGTCTGATAAAGGCATCATCGCCACCTTGTGCTTTCACCATAGCACATAATGTACGAAGTGCTTTTTTACTTTCAATAGCATCTTCAAGCATTTTTCTTGCGGTAATGAGAGAATCAGTTTTTTGAGCCTGAATTAACATATGACTTCCGGCCTGCAAACAAAGCTCTAATAAATCTTCTGGTCCATGGCCATTTAAAGTATCAATAGCTTCTTTGACTTCCAGACTATTTCCAATAGCATAACCTAACGGCTGACTCATATTAGAAATGGTTGCTCTGGTATCTTTGCCAAGCGAATCACCAATTTCAATCATTGTACGTGCCAATTCTTTAGCTTCTTCAATTGTATTCATAAAGGCACCATCACCATATTTGACATCTAACAATATCGCATCACTGCCGGCCGCCAGTTTTTTTGACATGATAGATGATGCAATTAATGGAATACAGGAAACAGTTGCGGTAACATCACGTAAAGCATACATTTTTTTATCAGCCGGATCTAAATGACCACTCTGTCCAATAATCGCCAATCCACAATCATTAACCTGCTTCACAAAATCTTCTTCATCAATCATAATGTGAAGTCCTGGTATAGATTCTAATTTATCCAATGTCCCACCAGTATGTCCTAATCCTCTTCCACTCATTTTAGCTACAGGTACTCCACAGGCTGCCACAATCGGTCCTAAAACCAAAGATGTTTTATCACCAACACCGCCAGTGCTATGTTTATCAACTTTGATTCCTTGAATACGACTTAAATCAATGACATCACCACTATGCATCATCTCTTTGGTTAAAATAGCTGTTTCTTCTTTATCTAAGCCTTGAAAACAAACGGCCATCAGCCATGCACTCATCTGATAATCAGGTATATCACCTTTTGTATAACCTGCTACAATAAAGTGAATCTCTTCTGGAGTATGTTTGAATCCATCTTTTTTCTTTTCAATCAAATCAACCATTCGCATATTTTATTCCTCACTTTTCTTTTTTAAAAGATTACGAAATCTTATATCTCCATTATACACTCCCCAGATTGTGAATGCACTATTTATCCAAAAATCAATATGATTTAACATAACATCAAAAGCATATCCCCAGTTTGCTATAATACCACTTACTAAAATCAAATAAATGATCCACATCAAAACATATCCAAACTTTTTTCTTCTAAATATAAGATAATAAGCCAACCAATATCCATATGACAAATAATACATATTCGCAAATGGAGCCAAATGTTCTTCCAACATTAACCATCCTAAATCCCAGTGCCACGTAAAAGATATCCAAAATACACTAAGCATTGATACGATAAATAAAACCATATTCCATCTTTCATTGCGTTGCATCTTATGATAATCTTCTTTTAAAACTTGTGGAACAACTTCATGATGTTCTGTTTCATATTCTCCTAAGAAAAATTCACTTATAGTTATTCCTAATATTTCACATAAAGGGATATAAAGCGAAGCATCAGGAAGATGAATGCCCCTTTCCCATTTAGATACGGATTTATCTGTAACAGAAAGTTTTTCAGCCAATTGTTTTTGAGTCAATCCTTTTTTCTTACGACAAGTTGCTATGAATAAGCCTATTTTCTTTTGATCCATAATGATTCCTCCTGTCTTCATTATAACGAAAATGGATAAAAAGGACACCACGTAAAAGTAGAATCATAAAAAAAAGCAGTTCATCATTCCAATAAACTGCTTAAACTTTTCTATTTTCTTATTTTTTCAATTGAACAGGAATCCAAACCTCACTGTAGGCATAATGATCTTGATGTTCATCCATTTTTGTAAAAGAAAATGATAACGAATATGCCAGTTCATAATCAGAAGTTGGAAGCCACTTAGCATAAATGCTTGCCATTGTGTCTTGTAAAGTTGATGGGAATGGTCCTTCATTTGGAAATACTGCCCATGTCAGCGAAGGAACTGAAAGTTGATCAAATTGATCACTGATATCAACGCATGTCGTTAAGACACCAATCATATGTGTCAGTTGTCCTTTTTCTTCCAGAAAATCAGTATCAGAATCATAAGATACATTCACAATTTCATATGGTTCCATATTTTGTAGTCGATGCAACTCTCTTTTTTGTTCCTCTGTTATTTCACTTGCTAATTGTACAATTTCATTATTCACACCTTCAAATTGAAGTGATACACGTTTACTGACTCCTACAAAACGAAATGCTTCTTTTTGAACTATTTTATAATCCATATGTTTCCTCCTTGAATGATCATTGTTAAAACATTGTTACCTTCTTATGCAATAACTTCTCTTAAAAATAGAATATCATAAAAATGGAATAAAAAATAGAAAGTTCACTATTGATTTAAAAAGTTTACTACTATTGAATCACACAGCTATGAAAAATCTACATATGGATATATTTTAAATCAAAATAATCTCCATTTCCTTTTTATGATTCTTATTAATATACAAGCTCTTTATAAAGAAAATACAAAGTTTTATTCAAACTTTGTATCGACTTCAAAAATGCAATGTCCATTTAAATAATCTTTAACAGACATTCTTTTTTTACCTTCTAATTGTAATTCTGTAATCAGATAAACGCCATCATTCACTTTAACTCCAATAGCATCTTTAAAAATCTTGACAATCGTTCCATTATCCTGATGAGCATGATGTTTCATCGCATTTTCACATTGATGAACTTGTCCTGCCCAGATTTTAACAGTCTTTCCCTGATAAGTTGTATAACTTCCTGGCCATGGATTTGTTCCACGAACTTTATTATAAACTTGTCGAGCAGACATATTCCAGTCAAGACGTTCATCTTCTCTAGAAAGAGTGGGCGCATAAGTCACTAGATTTTCATCTTGAGGTATACGTTGATTTATTCCCTTTAAAATATCTGGTAATGTTTCTTTTAATAATTTGGCACCTAGATCACTTAAACGATCATATAAAATACCTACTGTATCTTCTTCTAAGATAGGTGTTTCTTTTTGGGCAATCATATCTCCAGCATCCATTTTTTTGACCATATACATAATTGTGACACCTGTTTTCTCTTGTCCATCAATAATAGCCTGATGTACTGGTGCACCCCCACGATATAATGGTAACAATGATGCATGAACATTAATACATCCTAAACGAGGAATATCCAAAACAGCCTGTGGTACAATCTGACCATATGCTGCTGTAATAATCAAATCAGGTTTTAAATCTGCAACTGCCTGGTAATCTTCTTTAATACGTGCAGGTTGAATAACAGGAATATCATATTTTAAAGCTTCTACTTTTACATCTGGCATTGTCAAAACTTTTTTTCTACCTACATAACGATCAGGCTGAGTGACAACACCAACAATATTGTAACCCTCTTCTATCAGCATTTTCAAAACAGCCAACGAAAATGATGCTGTTCCCATAAATACAATTCTTTCTCTCATTTCATTCACTCACTTTCACTATCTTATAATATTAGGCTATTTTTCCATTTTATACAATCTTTTTAATTCTTTTTTAAATCATTGACACATAGTTTTGTAAGACCATCTAGCATATATGGACTCACTTCTTTAATAGAGTAAAGCTCTGGCATATAATCTTCAGGAATAAATGATAAGAGTTTATTTCTAACTTCATTCATATCATTTGTCATAGGTGAGTACACAGCAATTGCTTCAGGTCCCATAATACATATTGAAGGTAATAATGATTTTGTCACAAGCTCTAACACACCTTCTTGTGTCCATGCCAGTTTTGCACATTCATCAGAAAATTGCATACGATGAATAAAATAACGGACTTCTCCTGCAACCCCATTTCTTCCTGTCACAATCTGACCATGAGAAATAATACCTTGTCCTCCTACACCAAAACCAAATGGTTGTGAGTGAAAGATAATATTTTGATATTCAGGATGTTCCAAAGAAAATCCCACAACTGCAGCATTAGCATTATTACATACTAAAACTTTAATTCCATATTTCTTTTCAAATTCATTTTTTATATCCAGAATTTTTTCATCAGGTGAATTTCTTAACTGTTGGTCATCTTTAACAATTCCTGGTGTTGCAATACCAATCATATCCACATATTGATGTTTTAATAAAACAGTATCAATAATATCATAAAGATCATAAACATTTAAAGAAGGTTTGATAATCATATTATGATCAATAATTTCACAATGATCACTCAAACGATAATAAATTCTTGTTTGTGCCTTATTATTAGAAATCACAATAGATAAAATACGATTTTCATATTCTATACAATGCGTATGATGTTTTTGCGCTTCCTGTGTTTTGTTAGTATAATACTCTTCAAGTTCATTTTGTAGAAATCTTAAAGCCCCTGGCGCATCATATGAAGCAAAAACAGTTGTGGGAATCTGAAGGACTAATTTATCTGTTAAACTTTCTTTTAAACGATTCAACATATAACCAATCTGTGGTGCAATCAAAACCACATCATATTTTTCAACTTCTTCATAAATACTTAAATAAGAAACAGCATCAAAATGATAATCCAATCTCAGCATTTGAGCCACATCATTTAAATTTTGAGCAAACATAGACGTTGTCAAACCAGATGAGCATGATAAAAGAACTTGTAAAGTTTTTTCATTTTTTAAGCCAACTAATGTTTCTACCATTTCATCATATAACTGTTTAGCATGATCTTCATCATTCAGCTCAAAATGAAGATAGAATTTCACTGAATCATCTTTTTTAGAAACAATAGAAAACTCTACAATTGTACTTTGTTCAATAACAGTAAAACGAATAGAAGCCTCTCCATAATCCGTAACTAATCTGATTAAAGATTCATTATCTTCTACAATCTGATAATCATCATTATATTGTTCTTTAATCCATGATTGAAAATCAAAATCCAATTCCTTTTTTTCCGTATCCATATATTTTCCTCACTTTGATATTTGTTAATCATATTGTATCATTCACCATTATCAAATAAAACCCTTAAATAAAAAAAGCAGAACAATGCTGGCATTGTTCTACATAAAACTTTCGTTTTTGTCCTTCTACTTATTATATGCATTTTTCGTATAAATAATCAACTATTTTTTTACAAATTCATAATGAGATACGAGTATATTGTCTTTAATAAAATAATCCCTATGTTTAATAAATCTGACATGAATTAAATCTTTTCATCTGTTAAATTCTTTTTCTTTTAAGACAGAACTCGTACAAACTTCATTAAATAAAAATAAAGTGGCTATAAAATCATGGATTACTGGATTCATAATTTTTTTTCGTCTAGAATTTTTACTGATGTTTGGTATTTTTGTTAATAAAAGCACTAATTCTTTGCTTGGTTCAATTATATTTTTTGTGTTATTGTATAAATGTGTGTGAGTATAGGGTTTTCTTAAAGTGTTTAATAAGCAATTATTATGAGCTGATGCATTTCTAATAAATTTTAAAGGCCATAACAAATGATTTATTGTTCTAGACTTATTTTCTGGATAAAGTTCGTAATATAATTCAAAAAGTTTAATAAAATCACCAAATAAAAGGACTTCTACAATGTTCCATATAGCCCAATTATTTTGGTATTTATGAATCAAATCAGCACATGCAGAATCATTCTTCTTATGATTTATATTTTGTTTAATATATGGATATTTTATAAAAAGTTTATCAATAATATGATATCCATCTTCTTTATCATTGTGAGTTAAATCATTAATTAATTTTACTTTTAAAAATGCTCTGTATCTAAAGATAGTTTGATAATATATTCCCTTAAATACATATCAAGTTTTGATAATTCCACTAAATATGCAAAATCTAAGTTAATATATACATTTTTTACTTCATTGTATTCAAAAGATTTAGCGAAAGATTTTAACTTAAAGTAATATGTATGGTGTGTCAAATATTGTATAGCAGATTGCTCATTGATAATATTAAACTTAATATTTTTACTCTTTAGATTTATAATTTGTTGTGAAACTGAACACTTTGTGCGCATGATTATTCACCTCCAAGTTATTTTAGCATTGTTTCATTAGATAATGTAAGTGAAAGAATTATATCATTCTTCAATAAAAATGAAATCCTATACCTTTACAAAACATAGAATTGACTTTTTCAATTGACTCAATTTATATATTTTAAACATCATATCATAAAAGCTGTTGACCATATATACTTTATCAACAGCCTAAAGTAGCATGAATTCATGCTATTTGATTTCATTCACTTTTTCTAAAACACGACTGGCATCCTCACCCTCTACAATTGTTGGCTGATAATTATTACGTGATGATACAGATGATATCATACATGGAATCACTTCATGTTCTTCTTGAACCAATTCGTTATTTTCAAATAAGAATGTATGCTGATAAATTATTGTATCTTTATCACTAGGATTTTTATTCCCACCAAAACAAAAATTCCCTAAACTATAAACAATCTTCTTACCCTTATATGTTTCAATTCCCTGTAAGACATGAGGATGAGAACCAATAATTAAATCTGCTCCAGCATCAATTGTCTGTTTAGCTAAACTGCGTTGTGATTCCATTGGCGCCTTATCACGTTCAATACCCCAATGATAATAAACAACCACAATATCACATTGAGCTTTTAAATCACTTATTGCTTTTTTCATTTCTGCAGTGAGTTCATATGGAAAAGCATAACCTAAAAATCCCACTTGAATTCCTTTCACATCAATCATACAACTTTCATCATAGCCAAAATGCCTGATTCCTTTTTCATCCAAAATTGCCTTAGTATCTGTCATACCTTGTTCAAAATGATCTTTAGAATGATTATTAGCTAATGTCACAGCCTCAATATCACCATCAGCCAATATATCAACATATTCAGGTTTCCCCTGAAAAACAAAAGTTTTCTCAGCATAATCTGGGCTTGTTGTGAGTGGACCTTCTAGATTGGCAATCGTTAAATCATCTTCTTCAAAAACATCTTTAACATTCTTGAGATAATAAGCACTATCTTGATTCTGCTTTTCATATTCCTGATCAAAAGATCCTTCATAACCCTGTCCAATATAATTTCCTAAAGTGATATCACCAACAAATGATAAAGTTATTTCTGTCTTCCTCACTTCTGGTTCTTGAATCTCTACTTGCTTTTCTTCATCAACTTGTGATGTCTGTTGTTGACTTTGACAAGCTGTCATCATCAAAATAGTTGTCAATGCCAAAAAATACTGTACTCTTTTTTTCATAACTCCCACTTATTCTTCCTCATAAAATTTTTGATAATATCTGATTCTTAATAAATCTAAAATCATCATTGTCTGATAGCTAAATTCCAAACCATCAAATGTTCCTAAAACATGAACAACATAATCAGGGCAGACATTTTCAAACTGGATATATTTTGTATTTTGAGTCACTAAAACAACATAAGCATCACATAGATGCTGATTGACCATTTTTTTCGCATTTTGTTCCATTGTACGTCCTGTTGCTGTGATAAAAATGACAACATCATCTTCAGAAAATGTAAAACGTTTATCAAAATGATGATATTCAACAACTTCCTTACCAAAAGTAATCAAATCCGTCTGAAAATCAACTGCAATACTGCTTGGATATAGTGCTCCCACAATAACAACTCTTTTTGCATGAAAAATCAAATCACAAATCTGATCAATGGTATGTAAAAACTCTTCTTTAGAAAATTTAATATTTAAATGTGATAAAAACTTATCTACAGAAGTATGTAACATTCTGGCGTTGATCTGGTCCAAACGAATTTGTTTATCAATGATAAGCTGTTGATGAAACTCTTCATAAGAATGAAATCCAAGATGATAAAAGAAGTCTTGCACTTCTTCTTGAGAACACTTTGATGATTTGATAAATTGTTCTAAATCATATTGACAGATTTCATTATAATGTTTAACCACAAAGCTACCAATACGATACATATGATCATCATTTAAGCAGCCATTTAAATATTTTAAAATACGTGATATTAATATTTCCATCCTTTCCACCCCTTTTTTCTATTATACAACAAAACAAGAATGAAAACTAATATTTCTCCCACTATAAAATAAATCAATCCATACAAAAAGAGGCACTCATGCCTCTAACATACACACTACTCTTATCTAAGATAACGAGTAATACTGTTATATTCATTCTCACTCATCTGATAAATACCATTGTAGGGTTCCTCTATATAATATTGATTATCTTTCTTATAAAGATAGATAAAGGTTATGTCACCATATTTTGAATGAAACTCAAGTCTAATCTTTTGACTAACATTGAAAGGAGTATTATTCATACTCTCTTGTTGAGTTTTCTTCCCTTTCAAGAGAGTAGCAATATCAGCTATTGCATCTTGATCGGTCAATTCCTGAATGGTCTTTTTTTGAATTAAAACGATACTTTTTATTTTTTTTAGTTGAGGAACCTCAATCTGATAAGTGGTTCTAGATATATACATTCCATATAAAATACCAATAATAAGCATTATAATTGCTGTTGCTTTCATTCTTTTTTTATAAATATGTACATGTTTTCTATTCATCTTTTAATCTTTGTATCATTTTCCACATAGCTTTTGCTGAATTAAAGTTTTCAGGAACGATATCTGAAGCTCCAATCTGAACATCAAACGTATCATTGATTTCAGCTACAATTTCTAAGATTGCAAATGAATCCAATTCACCATCATCAATCAATGTCTGACATTCTCTAAAATCAATATCACCATCAATTTCTTCTAATAATTCTAATAATTTTTCCATTTTCTTATTCTCCTTTGTAATTTAATATATTTGTTTCAAAACGACTACGTTGTAAACATAATCCATTCTGTTTTGAATAAAGATAAATACTTGGTAAATCACGACTTAAAAAGAGCGATATACCTTCACACATTGCATATGCACCTACTCGTTGAAATTCTAAAATATCTCCAATCTGCGGATTCTCTAAAGGTAAAGCCTTAACCAGATTATCATTGATTGTACACAAAGACCCGGACACATGACATTGAATAATTTGACCATTTCCTTTTTCTTTTTTGATTTGACGATAATGTGGAATTTTCATAGCCATCATCTGACCATAATATGTTATCTGATGCATCCCACCATCAACAATGCAATAGGGAACCTGATTGACTTTATAATCAACAATCTCGGTATAATATTGTCCACAATTAGCTGCAATAAATCTTCCTAATTCCAAAATAATCTGCCCTTGAAAATGAAGTCCCTCTAAAAGTTCTTTAAAACCTTGGAGAAGTTCAACTTCATCATAGACCTGACTTCCATGAAAATATTCCACATAGAAGCCCGGTCCAAACTCCAATTTTTTTGCAACATATCCATACTCTTTTTCTAATCGCTGTAAAAGTGTATCAACATATTTGAGTTCTTGTTCATACAGCTTTAATTTTTTTCTTTGAGTTCCTGAAAAATGTTGGATTCCAACAATTTCAACATGAGGATATTGTTGGCGAGATTCAATGAGATGACATATCTCTTTTTCTGACATACCAAACTGATTCCCTGTTGTTATTCTCAGTAATACTGGTACCTGACAATCTAGTTTTTTAGCTATTTCATGTATCATAGTAAACTGATGTACAGATTCACTTGTATAAACAAGACATTCACGATATGTCTTCATAACCTTTAAAATATCATCAGCGTTTTTATATACACCCGATAAGACAACTTTTTCCATAGGTATGCCTGCCCTTTTACAGATTTCAAATTCACCATGAGAACAGACTTCATAACAATCAATGATCCCCTCAATACTTTTAATCACAAAGGGATTAGCTTTCATAGCATAACATAACTGTATATTCTTTCCTAATATGCCTTGAATAAACTCTATTCTTTCTTGTAAAACATCTATGTCAAATACATATGCTGGTGTTGCTAAATCTGTGATAACATCCTGATACTGTGGTTTAAACATTGCAATCCTCCTTCATCATTGATTTTAATTTCTGTCTATCAATCTTTCCATTTTTTGTGAGAGGGAACCCATGAACCTTATAAAAAATATTAGGAATCATAAAGGCAGGTAATTCTTTTTTTAAAACACGTGTCAATTCACGACGTTCAATATCACCATCATAGAAAGCAATGATTTTATGATTTTCATAAAGGCAACAAGCTCTTTGAATCGTTTCAACATGTTGCATGGCCTTTTCGATTTCACCCAGCTCAATTCTATGTCCCATATGTTTAATCTGAAAATCTTTACGTGAGGCAAAACATAATTCACCTTGTTTGTTGTAATAACCTAAATCACCAGTACGATAAATGATTTCTCGATAATAAGGATTCAGAGGATTTTGACAAAAAGCCTGGTGTGTCTGTTGTGGATTGTTGTAGTATCCTAGACTGACGGCAGTTCCACTGACACATATTTCACCCAAGACATCTGGTATTATCACTTCCTGATTGTGTTCATCCAAAAGAAAGACTTTTTCATTTTGAAATGCTTTTCCAATAGGAATGACATCATCCTGATCCATTTGACTTATTATATGATAAGCACAATTACATGTGATTTCTGTTGGCCCATATAAATTAACATACATTGTATCTGGTAAATAAGACTGCCAGATACGAAGCTGTTTCATTGGCATGACTTCACCACTAAACATCACTTTAGATATCTTATGAGGTACTTTATATTCAAACCCTTTCAAAGTTGAAATAATGCAAACAGCTGATACAGCCCAAATAATTGTTGTGACTTCTCTTTCACATAAAAAATCTAACAATTGAGTTGGTATTGAAAAATATTGCCTTGGTATAATTTGCATAGTTGCTCCCGTTTTGATTGTTGAATAAATATCTTTGACGGAGACATCAAAATCCCAGGGAGCCTGATTCCCAATAACATCATTTTCATTAATATGAAATGTTTTGGTAAATGTTTCAATAAAATCAATCACACTACGATGTGCAACACATACACCTTTAGGAATACCGGTAGAACCTGATGTGAAAATTGTATATAACGGCATTGTATCCGTATGCTGACTCGCAATACTATCTAACTTTTTTAGATTAACATGTCCGTATAAATCTTCTAATAAGATAACATCACTTTCCATTTGTTTCTTTTTGAGTGCCTCTATATATTTTTGAGATGTCACTATCATTTTTGAATCTAACGTCTTCATAATATGATTTAATCTTGTTTGGGGTTGTTTCATATCCAGCAAAACATAAAATGCACCAGCATAAACGACACCAAAAAACAGACAAATCGTATCTACACTCTTTTCCATAAAAATAGGAACTGGCTGCCCTATTGAAATCTTTGAAGCCAATGCACTACCAATCTCCTGTGCTTTTCTGTATAGCTCTTCATATGTTATTGATTGATCTATATCTGCAAAAGCAACCTTATCAGGATATTTTCTGGCACTCTCTTTTAAATAATCTAAAACATTATACATTTTATATCTCCTGTTTCTCTATAATTTCTTTAACTTCTTTATAGTTATATCTTCTCTTCTTTCCTAAACGAATCTGCTCATCTGCCCATTTATATATTTTTTCATAAGCTGTCACTTCCTGTTGATAACGTTGAATTATCTTCTCATCATGTTGAGTATCTGATAAATGATACTTTTCATTCAATCGTTTTCCTAAATACATCGTTAGTTTCTTTTGACCATAAATATTCAAATGATTCTGATTATAAAAATCTGTCTGTGGATTTAAGCCAATCTCATCAACATAATCATCCATATCTATATACTCATAACCATATTGATGTATCAAAGCTTTTGCAGCGTTATTACGTTCACGTTCTGGTATCATTTTTTTTGAATAATAACGTGGCATATTGGTAAATAAAATATTTTTTAAACCATGATTTTGACAATAGTCTAATAACTCTTTGAGATGCAGTCCTGATAAACGATACATGGGTCTTTCTTGCGTATGTGTTTTAATAGGAATAGGAGATTTTTGTGGTGTAATTTGAGCTGTTCCTTGAATACCCATTGAAGATAAATGAATATCATCATGATGCGTTAATTCATCTATACTGGCATTGACATTATCTTTGAATTTTGCCCAATTAGAATGATATTTTAAAAATGGAACATAATAAGACAACCGATCATCTTCAGAAACCAGCTCTTGAATTGTCTTGATCTTATTTTGAGAATAAGGCATATTATCAATCCATGCTCTCAAAGATCCTTCCTTGCTTTCAAACTTATCATCATATAATATGCCATTAATATCAATAATAATCACTTTAGGATTTTGAGTCTTTAAAACTTCAATCAGCATTGATTTTGCAAGTCCCATAGGAGCACCATTTGTTCCAAGAGAATAACTCGTATACCCAAACTCTTTAAATGCTAGAGGAGCAGAATAATTCGTAAATGTTGTACTGGCTCCTATCATGACCATATCAAGACTATTGTTTTCTAACTTATAGAAATTTTTGACACGTACAGCATCAGAACTATATGCCTGACGACACATTACAAAATTCATCCCACAGACCAGACCTGCAATGAGGATTGTCATAATAAAGATTTTGAATTTCTGAAATTTTGTCATATAATTCCTCCTTAAAACTGCATATATACAAATTGTGTTTGATCATATCCTGGACCATACATGCCAAACAATAAAATAATGAGAAATGCAACAAGATAAAGTCCCCAGCGTATCCAGATAGACCTTTTTTCAATACGTTCACGAACACTCTTTTTCTCCTGAAGAATATCTACAATCAATAAAACAATCAACCCTATCAACAAAACAACATAATTTTTACCATTCAATCCAAATGAAACAAGCTCTTTTTTAATATCTAATGGAAATTCATAAAAATGAAAGCATTTAAGAAAAATACGCCATCCATCTGTAAGTGTCACTGCTCTAAAAATAATACATCCTACACAAGTTATCCAAAAGGTACGCAATATCTGAAAGAGCTGAAAGCTACGAGATTGAACAGATATATGTAGCTTTTGATTCAAATAATTCCAAACTGGTTTCATCAGTCCACTGATTGCTATTATGAATCCATAAAAGATTCCCCAGATAATATAATTCCATTGTGCTCCATGCCATACACCCACCAAAAAGAAGACTAGTAAATTTCCTAAAGCGATAGGTAAAGTTCGACCAATGTGTTTACCAAAACGCTTCTTTGCGAATTTTCCTATTTGTCTAACCCCGGGAGTCAATGAGAATGGATAAAAAACATAATCTTTCATCCAACTTCCCAATGACATATGCCATCTTCTCCAAAATTCTGAAACAGTCTTTGAGAAATAAGGACGACGAAAATTTTCTGCCATAGTCATTCCCATTGTCTGTGCACATCCACGTGCAATATCTATACAACCTGAAAAATCAGTATAATCCTGAATAGCATACATAAAGACTCCTAAAGCAACACCCATACCTGAGACATTCATATAATTTTCAAAGACAAAATCAGCTATAACTGCAGCTCTATCAGCAATAATCATTTTCTTAAAATAACCCCATAACATTAACTGTAAGCCAAATTTCAAATCACGATAACTTGCTTTTTTGGGTGCATAAAGTTGGGGAGCCAGATCTTTAAATCTACCAATAGGTCCCTGAAGAATTTGTGGAAAGAAAGACACAAATAAAGCCACTTTTGCCAAATTACGTTCTGGTTCAATTTTTCCCCAATAAACATCAATAACATAAGACATGGTCTGAAATGTATAGAAAGAAATTCCCAATGGTAGGATCAAATGAAGTGTTGGTATCTGACTTCCCAAAGACAATGTTTCTAATAAATGATTTATATTTTCTGAAAAGAAATTAAAATATTTTAAAAATAATAAGATTCCAAAATTCAATACTAATGTGAGAATCAGTACTCTTTTTCTTTTCAAATGACATTTCTTTTTATATTCTTTTGTTGATGTTTGACTCCTTTCCATCTGATATTGCTTGCCCATATACAGAGTGGCCATATAAGAACTCAGTGTCGTCAACAAAATAAATATCAAGAACTTCACACTTGCATAACAATAAAAAAAGTAACTGGAAAGCAGCAGAAAAATCCACTTCCACTTTGCGGGAACAAGAAAGCTTCCGACTAAAACAAATAAAAAAAACAATAAAAAAACCAATGTATTAAAAGCCATAAAATCATTCCTTATCAATCTTATTTTTCACTTCTTTTTTACAAAATTCATCATATAAAATTGTTATGAAATTACTATGGAAATTTTGTGTAATTCTTGTGTACTTTATAAAAGTTTCATTTCAAAAAAAGAAGTCAATCATAACGATTGGCTTCTTTTGATATATCAATATAACATCACTTTAATCAAATCATTTTTATATGTATTAACCTGTACGGCAAAGCTCAACATTTAAAAGCACTGTCCTAAAATGCCTAACAGCTCTTTTATTCCATAAGAATAGAAAAACAATCCTATTGGTTTACAAAGAATATTAATTATCATAAATTTTCTTGTTGACATACTGGTAAGACCAGCAATCATACATAATAAATCATCTGGAAAACCGGGCAGCAAAATGGCTAAAGAAAAAAAGATTTCAAATTTTTGACCTTTATCAAGCCATCCAATATATTTATCATATGTTTTTTGATCAGTGACTTTCAATATAAAATTTTGGCCATATTTTTTCACTAATCGAAAAACAATATAAGAACCAATAAGCAATCCTACATAATTATATAGAAAGCCTTCAACAGCTCCAAATACAATAACACCTATCCCACTACTGACACCACCAGGGATAATTGGAATAATGACCTGTACAATTTGAATAAGTATGAATATAACAGGTGCGATAACCCCTGTTCTTTTTAAATATAACTGTAGACTTTCTGGATGAGACAAATAATGGGATTGTCCCAAATAAACAAGAAATAGACATAATGCAACAGTTCCTGCTACTGTTAACCATTTCGTTGATTTTAAAGTCATACTTTCCACCTCAGTAAAAGTATAACCCCAAAAAAAGAATAAAATAATGTACAAATTCTTAATATTTTCTAAATATTTTGTATTTTGACTTATTTTTCTAATTAAAATAAATCAAAGCCGATCATGATTTAGACACACCCTTTACTTTTCATGAATCTTCTTACCTGAAATATGTTCAATTTCAATAGCAACCAGTTGAACACGATCAATGCTCTTTTTAATGACATATTCCACTTCTTCTACTGTTGGGAAATATTTTAAAGCTAATGTTCTCGTTTTATCTTCTGTGACTTGACGATCTTCAATCAATTTGGCACGCCCAAAGACAACACAAGAGGATACATAAAAAGCCCAATCTCCCTCTACCAGATAACCATCATCCCATGTTGTCAAACAGATTTTATCATTGTTTTTTATTGCATCAATCTTATGTCCAGCTTTTGCACTATGAAAATAAATTTTATTTTCATCTTCATCATAATAAAAATTAATAGGAATTGTATATGGATAACCATCATCTCCATGAACTGATAATGCTGCTCTTCTATTCTTTTTTAATAACTCTTTAGCTTCTTCTAAAGAAATCTCATTTTTCACTCTTCTCATGTTTCTAAACATAACAAAATCCTTCCTCTTTCATTATTCCTTTACTCTATTATAAAACAATTCTCTATCAATAGTAAAATGTTAAAAACATTAACAAAAAAATCAGACCTGTTAAATAAGTCTGATTCTTAATGATCTTCACTTTGACAAAGTCATCTCATCACCAAAAGAAATTCCCATCAGTTTGGCATTTTTGACAGTATCACCTTGTACATCAACATATTTTAATTTTCCAGCAGTTTCTTCTAATGGAATAGCATCAAGACGATGATTGACAAAAACAACCAGTTTTCCAAAATCCTTATTCATAATCAGTTTAGCACCTTCAATACCAAATAATGTTGATATTTCTCGATCATATGCACAAGGCTGTCCACCGCGTTGAGCATGTCCGGCACAAGATACACGTATCTCTTTATCAATATAATGTGATAACTTATTGGCGATTTCATAAACAACAGAATGTCCTTCTCGCGTTGCGACTTTCAATTTATAATGTTTCTTTGAAAGCAGTGATTCTTCTTTAGAAATAGCCCCTTCTGCACAGGCAATCACAATATGTTTTTTTCCTGCTTTCACTTTCTTTTCAATCTCTCCCGCAACAACTTCGATATCATAAGGAATTTCAGGCAATAGGATAATATCAGCACCAGCGGCAATCCCAGCTGATAAGCAGATATGTCCAACTTTATGTCCCATGATTTCCACAACAAACACACGGCTATGACTGGCAGCAGTTGTTTGAATTTCATCTAAATATCTTGTTGCGATGTCAATAGCTGACTGAAAACCAAATGTATAATCTGTTCCCCATGTATCATTATCAATGGTTTTAGGCAACCCAATAACATTCAATCCTTCCTGTGATAACAGATTGGCAGTTTTTAATGATCCATTACCACCAAGAATGGCTAAACAGTCTAATTTTAATTTTTGATATGTTTTTTTCATAGCAGCCACTTTATCAAAACCATTTTCAATCACACACATTTTTTTAAATGGACATCTTGAAGTCCCTAAAATGGTACCACCAAGATTCAATATATCTTCAAAATCTTCAGGTTTCATAATACGATAGTTTTCATACATAAGACCTTTATACCCATCTAAAAAACCAATAATTTCAATATCTTTTTTCTGTTGATAAAGTGTTTTAGCCAGTCCTCTCATTGTCGCATTTAAAGCCTGACAATCACCACCACTTGTTAAAATACCCACTCTCACAATATCATGACTCCTTTACATCAATTCCTTTTTTAAAAAAGTATTCCTGACTATTCATTGCAGTCTGTTTATTTTTAATACGTTTATAACTTCCATCTCCCAATAATTCACAAGCTTTCACATTATCATTCAACATAGTATTAAACATTGAACAAATGATATTTTGAATCTTTTTATCGAAAATAGGTGTCGCAACTTCAACACGGCTTTCTAGATTTCTTGTCATTAAATCAGCTGAAGAAATATAAACTTTTTTGTCTTCACCAGTTCCAAAAATATAAATACGTGAATGTTCCAGATAACGTCCTACAATAGAAATCACACGGATATTATCAGTATAACCTTCTACATGAGGAATAATACAACAAATTCCTCTGACAATCATATCAATCTTAACACCAGCCTGACTGGCTTCAATTAACTTATTAATCATTGTTTTTGATGTCACAGAATTACATTTAAATCCAACATAAGCTTCTTTACCTTCTTTAGCTAATGCAATTTGTTCATCAATATATTCACAGATTTTTGACAACATACAGTGTGGTGCCACCATCAAATGCTCTGTATGTGACATGGTTTCCCCTAAACTTAAATGATTAAAGACATCATTAATTTCTTCACCTAATTCATGATGATGTGTCATTAAAGATAAATCTGTATAAAGTTTAGCGGTATTTTCATTATAGTTTCCTGTTCCAATTTGTGAAACATATTGAACACCTTGACTATTTTTATAAGTAATTAAACAAAGTTTAGAATGAACTTTATAACCATCCAATCCATAGATCACACGACATCCAGCAGCTTCTAGACGTTTTGACCAGTCAATATTATTTTCTTCATCAAAACGCGCTCTTAATTCCACCAAAACAACAACTTCTTTTCCATTATCAGCTGCTCTAATCAAAGATTTAACAATCTTAGAATTTTTAGCGACACGATACAATGTCATCTTGATACTTGCAACATGTGGATCACGGCTGGCTTCATCTAATAGTCTTAAAAATGGTGACATGGATTCAAAAGGATACGCAAGTAAAATATCTTTTTTACTAATCTGTTTAATCATTGGCACAGCATTTTCAACCATTGGACTATTTCTTGGCTCTAATTTCTTATAAAATAACTGTGGATGTAACATACGTAAATGATCTCTTAATGTCCCAATAAAACCTAAATCTAAAGGAGCCTGTGATAAAAAGACCTGATTTTTCTTTAAATTCAAGAAGTTCATCAACATCATAATTTCCAAATCTTCCAATCCTTCTGAAATTTCCAAACGAATTGGACATAATTTACGACGTTGTTTAATCAAAGTTTCCATCATTTCACGATAATCATCATGTCCTTCCAAAGAATGATCATCTTCATCAATATCAGCACTTCTTGTCACACGAATAAAACCTTTATTTTTAATCGTATATTTACTAAAGACTTTAGATACAAAATGTAAAATAATATCTTCTACTAAAATAAACTGACCTTGCATACTTGGGACTGCCAACATTCTTTCATCAATAGCGTTACCACAAGAGACAATCCCCATTTTACGTTTTCCTTTTTTAGATTCTAACTGAACAATAATATATAACTCCTTATTATTTAAAAAAGGAAATGGCTGTCTTTTAGATACAACCTGTGGTGAAATCAAAGGTAAGATTTCTGAATCAAAATAGTTTTCAAAATATTTACGATCCTCTTTATTCTTTAATTGATGATATTTGACAATACCCCAACCATATTCTTTTAAATCATCCATAATACGTGTATAGATACGATCTTTTTTACGATTTAAAAAACCAACTCTTGTTAAACAGGCTTTTAATTGTTCTTCCCCTGTCATTTGTGTTTTATTATCTTTAGAAGATGGGTAAAATAACATTTGATCATATAATGTTCCAATGCGCACCATAAAAAATTCATCCATATTGGATTGAAAGATAGATACAAAGTTTAACTGTTCTCCTAAAGGTACTTTTTTATCCTTTGCCTGCATTAAAACACGGTCGTTGAATTTTAACCATGATAATTCTCTATTTTCTCTACAACCTCTCATAATTTCCTCCTTATATATGTCAATAAAAAAATAATATGTCTTATTCATATAATCAAGCTTATTTATCTTATTTACAAAAACTTTAGGTTTTCTTTACATTGATTTTATATTTTTATTTTACACTTTTTTATCATGAAAATAAACATTTTTTGTTTTACGCATCGACATTGATTTTTCACTAGGATATGACTATAATGAATAGAGACATTGAAAGGAGTTCAAAGTATGGAAATAACAAAAGATATCAGATATGTAGGTGTTAATGACCATCATATTGATTTATTTGAAGGACAATACGTTGTCCCAAATGGTATGGCTTATAATTCTTATGTAATTTTAGATGAAAAGATTGCGATAATGGATACTGTAGATATTCATTTTACACATGAATGGCTAGATAATATTGATGAAGTTTTACAAGGGCGTCAGCCTGATTATTTAATTATTCAACATATGGAACCTGACCATTCTGCTAATATCTTAAACTTTATGAAAGTTTACCCTAACACAACATTAGTGGGGAATGCTAAAACATTTATGATGATAGAACAGTTCTTCGCTTTAGATGAAAACTATCAAAGATTAGTTGTGAAAAACGGTGAAGAATTATGTTTAGGTCAACATACATTATCATTTGTATTTGCGCCAATGGTACATTGGCCTGAAGTAATGATGACTTATGATCAAAAGGATAAGATTTTATTTTCAGCAGATGGATTTGGAAAATTTGGAGCTAACGATGTTAAAGAAGACTGGGATGATGAAGCACGTCGTTACTACATTGGTATTGTTGGAAAATATGGTGCACAAGTCCAGGCAGTGCTTAAAAAAGCTGCAACTTTAGATATTCAAATGATCTGTCCATTACATGGACCTGTTTTAAAAGACAATCTATCACACTATTTAAATCTTTATCAGACATGGTCATCTTATAGTGTCGAAACAGATGGTGTTATGATTGCTTATAATTCTATTTATGGACATACTCAAAAAGCAGTTGATTTATTGGCATCAAAATTAACAGAAAAAGGATGTCCAAAAGTTGTTGTGCATGATTTAGCACGTGATGATATGGCTTTATGTGTAAGTGATGCTTTTCGATATGGTAAGCTTGTTTTAGCTTCAGTGACTTATAATGCAGATGTTTTCCCATTCATGAAAGAATTCATTCATCATTTAACGGAAAGAAATTTCCAAAATCGTACAATCGCATTAATAGAAAATGGATCATGGGCTCCAATGGCTTGTAAAGTCATGAAAGGCATGTTAGAAAACTGTAAGAACATAACTTGGGCTGAAAATCATGTCACTGTTAAATCAGCATTAAATAGTGAAAGTCAAGAAGCCATTGACCAATTAGCGGATGAATTATGTCGTGACTATATTGCCAAATCTAATGATAAAGCAAATAAACATGATATGAGTGCTTTATTTAAAATTGGTTATGGACTTTATGTTGTGACAAGTCATGATGGTAAACAAGATAACGGATTAATTGTTAATACTGTCACACAAGTCAGTGATAATCCAAATCGTGTTGCGGTGAATATTAATAAACAAAATTATTCACATCATGTCATTAAACAAACGGGAAAAATGAATGTTAACTGTTTATCTGTTGATGCTCCATTTAGTATTTTTGAAAGATTTGGTTTCCAAAGTGGTCGTACAGTTAATAAATTCGATGGTTTTGAACCATTATATGCTGACAACGGTTTAGCTTTCTTACCTCGTTATATTAATGCTTTTATGTCACTTGAAGTTGAAGAATATGTAGACTTACAGACACATGGTATGTTTATATGTAAAGTAACAGAAGCGCGCGTCATTTCTGATTTAGATACAATGACTTATACATATTATCAAAATCATGTCAAACCAAAACCTCAAACAGAAGGCAAAAAAGGATTTGTATGTAAAATCTGTGGTTACATTTATGAAGGAGATGTTCTTCCAGAAGACTACATCTGTCCATTATGTAAACATGGTGCTATTGATTTTGAACCAATTCAATAAAAATTCAAAACGAATGATTTATACAATCATTCGTTTTTTTGTGCCGTATCCTGTATGATTTGTCCATCTTCAATACGTAAAATACGATCAGCTACATTAGCAATCATTTCATCATGTGTCACCATAATTACAGTTTCATGATATTTTCTTTGTGCTATTTTTAATAATTGAATCACTTCCTGTGAACTCTTCGCATCTAAATTTCCAGTTGGCTCATCGGCAAAGATAATTGCTGGTTTAGAGGCCAGTGCTCTAGCAATTGCGACACGTTGCTGTTGTCCACCTGAAAGTTCATGAATAAAGGCGTATTTCTTTTCCTTAAGTTTCAATAAATCAATAATCTCATCCACATATTCTTCATCCACCTGTCTATTATCTAAATGAATTGGTAAAACAATATTTTCAATCACATTATGAGTTGTAATCAGATTAAAGAATTGAAACACAAATCCCATTTTTCTCCTTCTTAAACGCGTTAAACGATCATCATTCATATCATAGAGTGATTCTCCCTGTAAATAAACTTTTCCAGCATTTGGCTTTACCAAACCAGCCAATACATGCAATAAAGTACTCTTCCCACTACCACTGGTTCCAACAACAGCCACAAAAGAACCTTCTTCAATTTCTATTGAAATATTCTTAATCGCATCTACCTTGTTTTCAGCATATCCATAAGTTCTTCTTAAATTCTTCCCTTCTAAAATGATCATGATAATCCACCTCCATTATCAATATTCATTAAATCATTCCATAAAACATATAATGGCATCATATAAATAACCACACATATACCTAAACATATGAAACTCATCACAAGAAATTCCACTATAGGAATATAGACAATCTGAAGATAAGATTCTACCAATAAAATCAAAGTTATATTCATAATATTAATAATGACAAAAGAATAAAAACCTTTTTCTACTTCTTTGATTAACATTTCTCTTTTTGTCATTCCCACAATTCTCATCATCATATAATCTCTTTGATGATTGATGAGATAATTTTTATTTAAGTAATAACATAGAATAAAAAACATAATGAGACCAACAATCATCATTTCATTATCTACAAGAAGTGGTATTTCTTCAATTGACCCATTATATCGTGTAAATTCTTTCAATCCCATATCATAGATAGATATTCCTCCAATATCATTATCTTCAATCATTTGTAAATATTGATCACGCTCTTCAAAATCGTCATACCAGATACATAATACAGGATGAGATGATGAAAACATTTTATCGAAAGCTTCTTTTGTCATAAAAATCTCACCATTGATGAACTGATAATCAAAACTATTATAATCATTAGACCTATCGCCTTCGATAGTATATGATTGTACAATTCCTGTAACATAAAAATCATGATTTTCTATTTTTACAATATCTCCTATCGCTATATTTGCATATTCGTTCACTAAAACTTCATTTTCTTTTTGTGGATATGTTCCTTCTATTTGTGCTTTTTTCATCAATTCATCATTAAGTTTTGTCATTTGTGATGATGATGAACTACTAGAAGGTGATTCATAAGCAGCATTTTGATAAGAATACTTATCTATTTCAGGAAAATCAAGCTGTTCAATTTGCTTTAACTGATTGATATCCCCTTCTACTTCAAAATAATAAGTGTTTTTACAATCATAGATATAACTCTCTGGTTGTATCATTTCCTCTTTATATCCCCTGATTATTTGGTTAATCAGTAATGGTACACTGCATAAACAAATCAAAACAATAAATAAAATATTCATTTTTTTATGAGTTTTCCATTCTCTCCAGGCTATACGCCATTTATAAAGATATTTGAATTGGTTGATTCTCACATCAAAATATTTAAACTGTGCATGATCAAAGGTTCCATTTAATGCCTGAGATGAAGATTTTCTAGCAGGATAGATAAAGAAACAGAGAACACTTAAAAATAAAATGAAAGTATAAAAGAGATAAGTAGGCAATGAAAATACATAAATAAAACATTCCTGTGATAAGGATATATAATAAACAATCAAATAGGAAAGCAGTGGTGCAAGAAGAGTTGCTGATAATATGGAAAGAACACTGCATAAGGCAATTTCATACATTTCCATAAGAAAAAGTTGTTTGGTTGTCATTCCAATTCCTCTTAGTAATGCAAATTCTTTGACGCGTCTTTTTAAAAGCGTTGTCGTCAAAGCAATTAATGATACTGCAATTAAAAGACCCGCCTGTAAAAAGACACCAAGATTTGCAGAAATCGTATAAAAATCGTTCCACGCTTCATTATGATTGTATCCATAAACATTAGTATTTTCTTCTATATAATAAGAATCATGAAATGGTACTAAGCTTTGTGGTGAGTCATATAATGAATCGCAATACATAATCACTTCCTCATAATCATCCTGTGGTAAAGTGTAAATATCACAGAACAGATTTTGAGAATTATGGACAATTCCGACAACTTTCATTTTCTTTGTTCCTAAAAGATCCACTTCAACAAGATCATTGATTTTATAGGATAAATCATCACTGACAACAATTTCATTGTCTTGTAAAGGAAAATGTCCTTCTTTTAATGTGATTGCACAAAAATCATAAAAACCTTCATCCCCAAAATCAATATTGAAACCGTCATCTGTTTGTCCTAACATATACATAAAATGATATTCTATGTCCTGATTATCAGCAATTTCTTCTTTTAATAAGTCAAATTCTACTTTTTGGACATTATACTTTATATACCATGAACCATAATACTTTTCATTATAAACTTTATGCATCTGATGATAAGATTGAGTGCCAATGATATAAGTATGAAAAGCTAATGTCATCACAAAGATAAATATGCACATAAAAAGATATTGACTTTTATGAATTTTAACTTGGCGATATGCCAATTGAAATATTGTCTTATTCATATCCTTTCCCTCCTTGTCAATATCTTATCATTCGTAACTTAAATGCCCGTGACTTTTATAATTTTTTCTTTGCGAAAATTTTAGGGAGATAAATTTCAAAAACAGCACCATTTTGATTATAAATATGAATATTGCCATGATGAGCTTCTACAATTTCTTTCACCATTGCCATACCAATACCAGTCCCATTTTTTTGTTTATTTTGACCACGATAAAAACGTTCAAAGATATGTTTTAAATCTTCTTTTGAAAATCCCTGTCCGTAATCTCTTATCACAATACGAATAAGTGTTTCAGTTTCATCAATATGGATATCCACAGTCTGATGTTGACTATATTCTATACAATTCTTCAAAATGTTAATCAAAGCTTCTTTAAACCATTTATAATCACACATGATATTGGGTATAGTCGTCTGTAAATGAATATGAACATCATGTTGTGTCATTAAATAATCCAAATCATTTTCAATATCTTCAATCATCATAGTGATATCTTCTAACTGAAACTGAAATTGGATGCTATGAGAATCCAATAAAGCTAATGTCAATAAATCATTAACTAATGTTTCAATTTTTAATGTCTGTTGATAAATGTGCTGAACTTTGGATAACTCTTGACCCTGCAGACATTCCATCAGCATTTCTTCATTTAAACGCATTGATGTCATAGGTGTTTTGAGCTGATGCGAAATGTTTTCAATATAATCCTTTAATTTAATTTGTTCCTGTGACATGGTTTGTAATAAAGCATGATATCGTTTTTGGAGTGTCGATAACTGAAACGACAATATACTGATGTTTCCTTCACCATCCATGGGTGACATTGACTGATCTTCAATAATGCTTTCACATTGTTGAATAAGATATGTCATCTGTTTTTGATAATGCTGGTATATGATATAAAAAAGAAGACCCAAACTTCCAAACAAAATCATAAAACAGAGCCAAAGGATTTGAAAATCATAAATCAAAAAGAAACCTAATAAACAAAAAATAATGATATAAAGAAGTATCATTATTTTTAAAACATAAGCATTTATTTTTGAATCCATCGATATCCCACCCCTCTCATTGTTTCAATATAAGAACCATGATAAGTTCCTATTTTTTCCCTTAATCTTTTCATATGAACTGATAGAGTATTATCTTCTAAATCATGTCCCGTTAAATGTTCAATCATCATCAAAAGTTGTTGACGTGTCACAACAATCCCCTGATGTTGAACAAGATGAACAAGAATATAATAAGGAATTAAGCCTAAATCTATAAGTTGTCCCTGTTTATATACCTGATAAGATTTGGTATCTATTTTCAAATCTGCAGTATAAATAATATCTTCATCAACAGGAATTCTTCTCAGTAATGCTTCAATTCTTGCTAAAAGTTCCTTAATACCAAAAGGTTTACAAACATAATCATCACCACCAGCATTAAGTCCCTCTACAATAGTATCCTCATCATTTCGACATGTTAAATAGAGGATGGGCATATGATACTTTTTACGAATCTGTCGACATAAAGCTATGCCATTACCACCAGGTAACTGTATATCTAAAATGATCAAATGAATATCATCACAGACATGATCCATAGCTTCTTGATAATGATAGGCCTGAATCACATGATATCCTTTTGTTTCTAAAACTTCTTTTAATGATATTTGTATATGCTCATCATCTTCAACAATCAATATATTTTTCATTTATTATCACCCATTTTATTGTAACATAGAAAAGTGAAATAAAAGTGAAAAAAGATAGGATTTCTCTTATCTCATAGCATGGACTTAAAAATAATTTTGTTTTTAAGTTTGTGCCTTTTTATTATTATGCTTCAATCAAAGACATACACGAAAAAGTGTAAAAACCCTCCTTGCTAAAATTTTTCTTTTGATTTTGCTATTATATTTTATCAATCATTTTATTTGTCGACTGTCTTTTAAAGTTTACTATTTCCACTTTCTATCTTTCAAATCTTGTCCCCTTTGATTTTTATCAAAATGAAAGAGAGATTCTATTTGTAAATCTCTCTTCTATGTCCAATATTAATAACAAGAATGATGAGCTTATCATCTTCTATGTCACATAGAATACGATAATGCCCCACTCTATATCTCCATTGGTTTTTTAGATTCCCTTTTAATCCCTTTCCATGTGCTCGTGGATCAGTACAACCAACAAGATTTTTTGTTATCCACCTCATAATCATAACTTGCGTATATCGATCCATTTTCTTAATTTGCTTCTGAGCGGCTTTTGAATATTCAACTTTGTAGTTCATAAGCCAAGTTCCTTCATAAAATTTTCATGTGATATTGTTTCAGGGTCTTTCAAATATTCTTCATGTGCTTGTTGGGCAATCGCTATATCGTATTCTTCCTCAATTTTTTCCAACAATGCAGTTTTCATTGCTTCACTTAAAGAAATCCCATGAAAATTAGCATAGCTCTTGAACAGTTTCTCTTCCTCTGCATTCAGTCTGATTGAAAAGCTCATAAGAATCACCTCTTTCTGTAATACATTGTACTACGCAAATACTATGCTGTCAATTTTATTATATACATTTTTTGGGACTTCATTACATATCTTGCCTAATAAAAGTTACAACTTCACAAAAATATTCAATCATTTGGACGACCACTATTATTTTTATAACTTTCATCAATATAACATCATCATCCTATACCACAATTCAAATATGAAATCCTATTAAAAAGGCATAAACCTAAGAGTATATCTTAAGTTTATGCCAATGGATGAGAAATACTCATCTTAATCTACCATAACAACAGCACCTTTATATTCATCTTCTACAAATTGTTTTATTTCATCAGATTTTAAGACTTCAATCAATGCTTTAATCTTTTCATCATTTTCATGACCTTCTTGTACTGCAACAATATTCACATATGGATTATCAGCATCTACTGTTTCAATAATTAACGCATCTTCTGTTGGATTTAATCCAGCCTGCAGGGCATAGTTTCCATTAATCGCAACTAAATCTCCTTGATTATTTTGATAAGCAGTTGCAAGTAATTCTGGTTTAATTTCTTCAAATGATAAATTCTTTGGATTAGATACAATATCCTCTGTTGTTGCTTCAAGACGTTCGACATCATCACTTAATTCAATCACTCCAGCATCTTCTAGAATCCCAAGAATTCTTCCATGGTCAGCTACAGAGTTAGAAATAATCACTTCCCCATTTTCAGGAATATCTTTAATATCTTTTATTGTCTGAGAATAAAATCCAAATGGCTCTAAGTGAATACCAGCTTCCTCTACAATTTTATATCCATGTTCACTAAGTTCACCTTCAAAGAATGGACGATGTTGGAAATAGTTAGCATCTACTTCTCCTGCATCTAAAGCTTTGTTGAAAATATAATAATCATCCAACACTTTAATTTCTAAATCAATGTCATATTTTTCTTTCAATATAGGTTTAGCTTCCTCTAAAATTTTAGAATGAGGATCTAATGTTGCAGAAACAGTTAATGTTTTTTCATCACTCGCTGTGTTTCCACCTCCACAACCTGTTAATCCAATAGCTAAAAATAATGCACAAATTCCAATAAATAATTTTTTCATATGTTTTCCTCCCTATCTCTTATCAATTCTTTTCACAATCAAATCACCAATAATCTGTATAATAAAGACAATCACTAAAACAAAGAATGTCGCTGTATACATAACTGGCATATTTTGTCTAGCATATCCATACATATAGGCTAAGTTTCCAAGTCCTCCAGATCCAATACATCCTGCCATAGCTGTATAACCTACCAAAGAAATAGCCATAACAGTCATACTTGAAATTAATGCTGGTTTAGCTTCAGGTATAAGAACCTTTGTAATAATCTGCCAGGAACTTGCCCCCATAGCCTTGCTGGCTTCAATTGTTCCTTTATCAATCTCACTTAAAGCTATCATACACATTCTTGCATAGAAAGGTGCACTTGATAGAATCAGTGCTGGTAAAGCCCCTTTGACTCCTAACATTGTTCCCATAATTTTAATTGTAAACTGTAGAAGCAGGAATATTAAAATAATAAATGGGATAGCTCTAAAAAGATTAATAATAAAATCTAAAATACGATGAATAACTTTATGAGGATAAAGTCCGTCTTCTTTTGTGATATAAAGGATGATTCCTAAAACAAACCCTAATATAACAGCAATCACTAAAGAAATCACTGTCATCAATAATGTTTCCTGGATGGCAACATACATAGCATCCCAGTCAATTTGACTTAAAAATTCACTCATCTTAAATCACCTCCACAATAACCTGATAGTCTTTAAATTTTTGAATGACATCTTCATAATCCTGTTGTGTTCCACCTATGACATTGACAATCAATACTCCAAAAGAACTATCAATTGTATTTGTGAGGTTTCCTGAAACAATACTTAAATCTAATTTTGTTTCTTTAATGACACGAGAAACAATAGGTTGTCTGGAAATATCTTCATCAAATGTTAATCTTAATAAAATACCATCTGGATAAATCTGTTTAAGATTTTCATTTTGCTTATCATCATCAATCTTACTTGATATATCTCTGACAAAACGTTTAGTAATGTGATGATGAGGATGTTCAAAGATATCTTTGACACGACCTGTTTCTACAACTTTTCCTTCACTCATAACAGCGATACGATGACAGATTTTTTGTACGACTTCCATCTGATGTGTAATCATGACAATCGTAATCCCGAGTTTTTGATTGATATCTTTTAATAAATCTAAAATCTGTTCCGTTGTATCAGGGTCCAATGCACTGGTTGCTTCATCACATAACAGAATACTTGGATCATTGGCTAATGCTCTTGCGATACCTACACGTTGTTTCTGTCCACCAGATAATTCACTTGGATAAGCATTTTCACGTCCCTGCAATCCAACCAGTTCAATTAATTCTTTTGCTTTTTGAACACGTTTGCTTTTTTCAACACCAGCAATCTCTAATGGCAATTCAATATTTTTTTGTACTGTTCTTGACCACAATAAATTAAAATGTTGAAAAATCATTCCCATCTCTGTTCTTTTCTTTCTTAAATCTTTAGCATTGTATAATGAAATATCTTCACCATCAATAAAGACTTCTCCACTTGTCTGTTTTTCAAGCTGATTCATAATACGAACAAGTGTTGACTTCCCAGCACCACTATATCCAATAACCCCAAAGATTTCACCATTCTGGATTGTTAAATTAACATCCTGACAGGCATGAATATCTCCTTTAGGTGTATGGAAAACTTTTTGAATATGTTTTAATTCAATCATGAAATCCCTCCTATAAATAAAAAAACTCGTCCCACTAAGGACGAGTATATAACCCGTGTTACCACCTTAATTCATCGTTACATCACTATAACAATCTCTTCGAGTACCAACATACTCTAGTACGATAACGGGTACACCCGCCATTAGCTAAATCATTCACTAATGAAACTCCAAGACCATCTTCATTTATGCCTCAATATTCTTTTCCACCAACCAAGAACTCTCTATCAAATCATCATAAACTACTCTTCTCTTCACTGTTGTTAATAATATATTATCTTGTCTATAAACATTTGTCAAACACTTTTTATAAAAATGCATGATCTATCTGTATCACACAAAAATAGTGTGAATTGATTTGTTGAATCGCTTCTGTGATTTTTTGCTTCAACTCCTGATGTGAAATTTCATCATCAGCAGGCAATAAAACATCAAAAATGAGATTAATATGTGTTGGTCCTTTGACCAGTCGAAAATCATGAATACTATAGTTTGGATTCAATGCCTGAACAATATTTTGAACTTCCTGTTTTAACTGATTTGTAAGTTCATCCATTGTATCAATAGGATCCATATGGATTGTTGTTAAAATATTAAACTTTTCTAATAAATCTCTTTCAATAACATCAATCTGATCATGAACAGTCATGATATCTTCATGGCAATCCACTTCAGCATGAAAAGTCATATATTGACGTCCAGGCCCATAATCATGCAACATAAAATCATGAATACCTAAAACCTGATCAAATGATAGAACATACTCATAGATGTCATTAACCAGTTCTTTATCAGGCGCTTTTCCTAATAATGGATCAACAGTATCCTTAAAAATATCAATTCCTGACTTAAACACAACAATGGAAACAATAACCCCAATTATTCCATCCACAGGAAATGAGGTTACTAAACTTAAACATAAAGAAACCAAGGTTGCAAGAGTTGCACAGACATCATTTAAACTATCTTGTGAAGCTGCTTTTAAAGATGTGGAATCAATGATTTTTCCAGCTTTTCTATTAAAAGAAGCCATCCATAATTTGATAAAAATAGATACCACCAAAACAATGAGGGCACCCCATGTAAAAAGAAGGGCTTCAGGTTTGATAATTTTCATCACTGATTCTTTAAAAGAGGAAAACGCTACTAATAAAATTAAAAAAGAAATGATTAATCCTGCAATATATTCATAACGACCATGTCCATAAGGATGGTCACTATCAGGATGTTTTCCTGCTAATTTAAAACCAAAAAGTGTTGCTAAATTGCTCCCCATATCTGATAGATTGTTAAATCCATCAGCCTGAATAGCTACTGAATGTGTCATAAATCCAAATAATAATTTAAAGATGACCATGACACAGTTACATATAATAGAAAGAACACTACATAGTGTTCCATACTTTTCTCTTATTTCAGGTGCTTGTGTATCTTGATAATTTGGAATTGTTTTTTTAACAATCAAATCAAACATAATTACCTCCTAAAAGATATTAGAAATTTTTTTCAAATAAATATTTCTACCTTTTCTTTGAGCAAGTCCACAATCTTCTAATTCTTGAATATAACCATCAATTTTTTGCTGATCAACATTTTTATGAGCTAAGTCTTTTAAAACTTCAATCATTTGAGGATGATCATCTTTAATATAAGCAAATCCATCATAATCATATAATGGTGTTTTCAACATAACATTCAAACATGCAACATAAGCCCATTTGACTTCCAAACGGACAAGTTTGTATTGCATTGTATCAAACAATGCATTTGGCATATAATATTTATCTTCATGATTTTTTAAATCCTTTATATCATTTTTATCATAACAGATCATTTTTATTCCTCCCTCTATGTTTCTTCATTATAACATAGAATATGACGATTTGGTAAATAATATTATGATTTTCTTATTAATGACACACAAAAGATTTATCATATTCTTTGCTTTTTTAGCCTATACTTTCTATAATGAGGACAATAAAAAGGAGGTTTTCAGATATGAAAATTTATCACAGTATTCAACAGATGGTAGGACAAACACCTATTCTACAATTACATCATATAGAAAAGCAGGAACAAACTCAGGCCCATTTATTCGCCAAGCTGGAATATTATAATCCTGCTGGCAGTGTCAAAGATCGTGTTGCAAGAGGTATGTTATTAGATGCTTTAGAATCTGGAAAACTACAACCTGGTGCAACAATTATAGAACCAACAAGTGGTAATACAGGTATTGGATTATGTGCCATTGGTGTGGCTTTAGGTTTTGAAGTCATTATCGTAATGCCTGATACAATGAGTGAAGAAAGAAGAAAACTCATGAAAGCATTCGGTGCCAAGCTTGTTTTAACACCTGGTCAAGAAGGAATGACTGGAGCCATTAATAAAGCTAAAGCTTTAGCAAAAGACATTCCTCAAAGCTTCATTCCTAGTCAGTTTACCAATCCAAGCAATCCAAAAGCCCATTATCTATCAACAGGTCCAGAAATGAATGAACAGATGGATGGAAAAGTAGATATCTTTGTTGCTGGAGTTGGAACTGGTGGGACAATCAGTGGAGTTGGACAATATTTAAAAGAAAAGAATCCACAGGTACAAATCATTGCGGTAGAACCAAAAGATTCTCCACTCCTTTCAAATGGACAAACAGGTTCCCATCAGCTTCAAGGTATTGGCGCAAACTTTGTTCCTGAAACTTTAGATACACATATTTATGATCAGATAATAACTGTTTCTACTGATGAAGCTTTTGAAGCAGCTAGACAGCTTGCTCAAAAAGAAGGAATTCTTACTGGTATTTCTTCAGGTGCTGCTTTATATGCTGCTAAAACTTTAGCTAAACATCCTGAAAACAAAGATAAGAATATTGTTGTTTTATTACCTGATGGTGGCGATCGTTATTTATCAACAGCATTATATGAATAAAAAAGGGAAGTTATTTCAAAACTATGAAATAACTTTTTCTTTTCAATCAAAAAGCGAGTCATTCAACTCGCTTATCTTGATTTTTCTTCAATTTGTTTTAAGACCATATCTACAAATTCATCTAATGATACAGTGATTTGTTTTTGTTCACCATATTGACGATAAGTCACAGTTCTTTCATCTCTTTCTTTATCCCCTAAGACTAGCTGATATGGAATCTTCTTCATCTGTGCTTCACGAATACGATAACCTAATTTTTCTTCACGATCATCTAATTCCACACGAATTCCTTTGTCTTCTAGAAGTTTATAGACTTCTTTTGAATATTCTAAATGATATTCATTTTTAACTGGAATCACTTTGACTTGTGTTGGTGCTAACCATAATGGGAATGCCCCTGCAAAGTGTTCAATCAAAATACCAATAAATCTTTCAATAGAACCAAAGATCACACGATGTAACATAACTGGTCTCACTTTTTCACCATTATGATCCACATATGTTAAATCAAATCTTTCTGGTAAGTTCATATCTAATTGGATTGTTCCACATTGCCAAACTCTTCCTAAAGAATCTCTGACATGGAAGTCAAGTTTTGGACCATAGAAAGCCCCATCTCCAGGATTGACTTTAAAGTCTTTTCCAGCTGCCTGACATGCTGCTGCTAAGGCTGCTTCACTCTTTTCCCAGATTTCTAAATCTCCAATATATTTTTCTTCTGGACGAGTTGATAATTCAATATCATATGGTAAGCCTAAATTAGAATAAACACGATCAATAAATGAAATCAAACGTACAACTTCACTTTCAATCTGATCAGGTGTCATAAAGATATGTGCATCGTCCTGTGTAAAAGTACGTACTCTAAATAAACCATTTAAAGCACCACTGGCTTCATGTCTATGCACTTGTCCAAGTTCTCCCATACGAAGTGGTAAATCTTTATAAGAATGTAAACCATTTTTATAAACAAGCATACTTCCTGGACAGTTCATTGGTTTAATCGCAAATTCACGCTCATCAACTTCACTTGTATACATATTTTCTTTATAGTTATCCCAATGTCCTGAAGTTTCCCATAACTCTCTTGACATCATGATTGGTGTTTTAATGAACTGATATCCTTCTTTGGCATGTTCTTCATACCAGTATTGTTCTAATGTATTTCTTAATAACATCCCATGTGGTAAGAAAAATGGCATACCTGGTGCATATTCACTCATCATAAATAAATCAAGTTCTCTTCCTAATTTTTTATGATCTCTTTTTTTAGCTTCTTCTAAAAAGTCTAAATGTTCCTGTAACTCTTCAGCTGTTGGGAAACAAACACCATAAATTCTTTGTAGAACTTTATTGTTTTTATCCCCTTTCCAGTAAGCTCCAGAATGTTTTAATAATTTAAAATTCTTACATAATTTGACAGTTTCTACATGTGGCCCTCTACATAAATCGACGAAGTCTCCTTGACGATAACATGTAATATGTCCATCTTCTAAACCTTGAATTAAATCTAACTTATAAGGATCATCTTTAAACATGTCTAAAGCTTCTTCCTTAGAAATGTCTTCTCTGATAATTCTTTTTCCATCTTTACAGATTTTCTTCATTTCTTTTTCAATTTTAGGTAAATCATCATCAGTAATCACCTGATCACCTAAATCAATATCATAGTAGAATCCTTCACTCACAACTGGTCCAACCCAGAATTTAGCTTGAGGATATAAATGCTTAACTGCCTGTGCCATCACATGTGCACATGAATGATTTAAAGTATTTAAAGCTTCTTCATTAATAAAATCTCTCATTATTTCTTTCCTCCTATCCAAAATCTTAAAATATCATCATATTGATTTTCAAAAACACCACCACATTTTTCAATGGTCTTTCTTGAAGCCACATTATCTTGATGACAAGTGATTAATACGGGTTCAATTTCCCATTGTTGACAAAATTGAAGTGCCTGTTTCAACATATCTGTAGCATATCCCTGCCTACGATAATCGGGATGAATGGAATAGCCAATATGTCCACCATGTTTGAATAAAGCCTCATTTAAGCAATGACGGATATGAATACAACCAATCACTTGATTATCGACAACATATAAAAACTCTGTCCCTGGAACAAAACCATCTTCTCATTCAATACCTAAATGATTCTTCTTTTCTCTTGAAATCCATTCCTGATAACTTGAACAGCTTTCTAAAAAACCTGCACCATTGACACCAAAAGGATTATGATCATCTTTCATAGCTTGAATCAATGCTTTCATTGATTCTTCATGATGATAATCAGGAAATTCTAAATGTCCTTTTTCCATATCTGACCCCCTTAATAAAAAAGAGATTTCATCCAAAGGACGAAATCTCGTGGTACCACCTTTATTCATTATCTATCAGATAACCTCAAAACTTTAACGCAGTTCTACGACAATCTCTTTCGAGTGTAGCCTATTAGGGAGTATTTCTATAAGCTATCAAAGATTTTCACCAACCATCTTTTCTCTAAACAATCACTTATAAAAACATATCCTAAATCATTGCTTGTAAAGTTATTTTACATCATTATTCTCATTTGTCAAGATATCTGTATCTTTTGTTTTTTTCATTTCATAATATTCAATAATTTCTGCAAATCCGTAGATGATTAATGAAAGCAAAAAGGAGATAAAACAAGACCACAACATCATCAGCATAGATTCTACTCCCATTAGCTCTCCAGTATTTAAATAAGATGTATTCATCGCTATTGTATATCCTTGTTGTAAGATACTCCCAACTAAGAAAATATAAGCACATACTTTTAAAATTTTAGATACTTTATAAGTCACGTTTTGTACCCCCCCCCTGTCATTTTTTGAGTTTATAAAATATCCTTATTTTCATATAATTTCACTATATAGCTACAGCCATAAATCAATAATGACACAATGAATGCAAAGACGATATCTTTTGAAAAACTGAATAAATTTTCAATTGACAATATATATTGTAATCGAAAAATGAGTGATTTCATTGTATAGAAAATCATAAATAAATAGGAACAAATCTTCAGTTTATCTCCTGCTTGATGAAACATATTTCAGCATACCTTTCTCTTTATTTCTTTTCTATATTTAAAATATCATATTTTTGTGTATAAAATATGAAAAAATCTCTAAAATGTAAATTTTACATAAAAAAGCATCACTTTGAAAGTGATACTTTTCTCATGAATAGAAATTGATTGAAAATTTATTTAACAGTGATTAATTGTAAGTAGCTTGTTGTTCCACGAACACCAGGAGTTCCTCCAGTAACAAGGATTGTTTCCCCAGCATTAACACCGTTTTCTTTTGCAATAACTTCAGCTAAGTTTAATAAACCTTCTGTTGTATCCATGTGTTTACATGTGACAGATTTAACACCCCAGTTAATTGCTAATTTCTTAGTTGTTTTTTCATATGGAGTTGCCGCAATGATTGGACATTCTGGTCTATATCTAGACATTTTCTTTGCTGTAAATCCAGATTCTGTAAATGCAACGATGGCAGCAACATTGAATTTTGTTGCAATTTCAGCTACTGACATACAGATAGCTTCAGAAGGATCATCAGATGCAGTTCTGACAGCTTTTCTATGTAATGAAGCATAATCTAATGTAGATTCTGTTTTAATTGCAATTTTGTTCATAACCATAACAGCTTCTTCTGGATATTTACCTTGTGCAGATTCACCAGATAACATAATAGCATCAGTACCATCATAAATAGCGTTTGCAACGTCGCTGACTTCAGCACGAGTTGGTCTTGGATTTTCTTGCATAGATTCAAGCATTTGTGTTGCAGTAATAACAATTTTACCAGCTGCTTTACATTTTCTGATTAATTCTTTTTGAATTAATGGTACATCTTCAGCAGGAACTTCAACACCTAAATCCCCACGTGCAACCATGATACCATCAGCAACTTTAATGATATCATCCATTTTTTCAACACCTTCGCTATTTTCAATTTTAGCGATGATTTGAATATCAGGTTTTCCATTTTCAACTAATATTTTTTTAACATCTAAAACGTCTTGAGGACGACGTACAAATGATGCAGCGATGTAATCTACATCTTGTTGACATCCGAATTCTAAGTCAGCTCTATCTTTTTCAGAAATGAAATCAAATCCAAGTTCGATACCAGGAACATTGATTCCACGTTTATTTTTGACTTTACCATCATTTGCACAAACACAAACGATATCAGTTCCTTCAACATGGTCAACTAATAATTCAACTTGACCATCGTTCACTAAGATAAATCCACCAGGTTTAACATCTTTGTATAAATCTTTATAAGTGATTGTGAAACGATCTGCAGTCCCTACGATATCTTCCACACAGATTGTAGATACTTGTCCTTTTTTAAATTCAGTAAATCCACCTTCAAAATCACCAGTTCTAATTTCAGGCCCTTTTGTATCTAATAAAATAGCACAGTTTGTCCCAAGTTCAGCATTGACATCACGCATTGTTTGCATTTTTTTACCATGTTCTTCATAATCACCATGAGAGAAGTTACAACGCATAACATTCATACCAGCTAAAACTAATTTTTTTAACATTTTTGGATCTTCAGATGCAGGTCCAATTGTACAAATAATCTTTGTTTTCTTCATCTTATCTTTCATTCTCAATTAATCTCCTATAGCTTAGTTTATATTTAACGAAGTTTTAATACATCTTCGTAAATACCTTGATTGATTTTACGTTTATGTCCTAAGACTTCTTGAATTGGTAGTCCAACAATTTCACCTTTAACATCACTAATGCAAAGACCACCTTTACCTTCTTCTAATAATTCAACAGCTTTGATTCCCATACGAGTAGCTAAAACACGATCTCTAGCAGATGGACGTCCACCTCTTTGCATATGTCCTAAAACATTAGCACGTGTTTCAAAACCAGTTGCTTCTTCAACACGTTTTGCAAGTTCATGAACATCAGTAATATGTTCAGTAATAACAACCAAAGCATGTTTTTTATCAGAAGCTTTTGAACGTTTTAAAGTTTCAATGACTTCTTCTTCATCAAAACCACTTTCGCTTGTCACAATCATTTCTGCTCCACAGGCAAGTCCTGCATGAACAGCCAAGTCACCACATCTTCTTCCCATAACTTCAAGAATTGTACATCTTTGATGTGAGCTTGATGTATCTCTTAATTTATCTAAAGCATCTACAATTGTATTTAAAGCTGTATCAAATCCAATTGTAAAATCAGTATCAGGAATATCATTATCTATTGTTCCAGGAATACCAATACAGTTGATTCCCATTTCGGTTAATTTTAAAGCTCCATTATAGCTTCCATCTCCCCCAATAACAACCAAAGCTTCCATTCCAACTTTTTTCATTTGTTCAATGGCTTCTTCTCTGACTTTAGGGTCTTTAAATTCAGGAAAACGTGCAGATTTTAAGAATGTTCCCCCAATGTTAATAATATTACGTGTACTATGCCTATCGAATTCAATAAAATCACCATCATGAAGTCCTTTATATCCTAATCGCACCCCATAAATTTTAATTCCCTTGTTTAAACAAGTTCTTGTTACAGCACGGATAGCTGCGTTCATTCCTGGCGCATCTCCACCAGAAGTTAATACTCCAATGCATTTCACCATAACTACTCTCCTCTCGCTTTTTTCGTTATTATTTTATCATAAAATGACGTTGTATTCTATACTTTCGAGTACATTCTATATCGTCATTTTGGTTCAGTCAAGCATTATTTCAATGCTTAACGCTTTCAATTTTGAAATAATTGTATTTGCACGAATTTCATCACCTTTTTTTAAAGTATAGACTTTTTTTAATTCATTATAACCATACATACTTGTAAAAAAAGTAGGTAAATGATTCAATAAACGATAAGATAAAATGGTTAATAGAATTTCATCACGTGACCACGCTGTGATATTTTCTTCACCTAATTCATCCAACAGTAAATAATCAACCTTCAACAACTTATCCATAGCGTATTCATTATCACCAGAAGAAAAACTGGCTTTGAGGTCAATCAGATAAGTTGGAAAATGAATAAATCCAATCTGTTTATCTTTTTTAGCTAAACTATTCATCAAACCAGCCAACAATGTTGTCTTTCCACTTCCCATTGGACCATGTAAGAAAAGTCCTTGTGAAGTGGGTGTCTGTGAATACTTAAGAATATGTCCTAAAGCATTTTGATGATTAGCTGAAAGTTTCGCCGCATTTTCAACAATCTTGAGTGAAGACAAATCTGTCAGCATTAAATCTTCACTAACATTACTCATCACAAAGTGATCAAGAAGTTTTCTCTTCTTTTCCATTTCTTTACCAAAAGGACAGCTTTGCAGTTCTAAAACAATTTCACCATCATAATATTTTAATATTTTTTGCATACCTATGGTATCCTTAGGACACTGATTTAAAGATTGACATGACTGACAAACATGAAAATCATCATTATAATCTAAAAATTCTACCCAGTAATCATCCATAACAGATGGATCTAAATGATTCTGTTTTAAAAAAGCTTGAATATTTTGTTCCTTTAATAATGCATACTGGCTTTCTTTTTTTAACTTTTCAATATCATCTTTGACGATCATATCAGATATTTTGATCATAATTGTCCCTCCTTCAATTGATTAAGTAAGTCCATCAGCTCTTGTGATGACACTTGACTTTGTGATGAAGATGATGAAACCTCTTCTTCTTTGGATTGTTCTGGTGTGGATTGATTCATCAATTCACGATAGGCATCCATAGCCGTCTGAATATTTTTACGGGCCCATGAAGCACCAATCGCTTCACAATAACGTTTTGACAAACGATTATTATTCTTACCTAAGACATATTCAATCAAAACATTCACCACAGCAGGTTTTAAACCTAATTGAACCATTAATGTTTCCACAATCATTAAATCATGATAGACAGGTTCTTTGCCTCCCTGTTTATCTTTTAAAAGATCATAAGGTGTTAAGGAATCTAAATATTTCATATGTAAAACAAGTGGTGATGAAGTCTGATCTGATGTTTGAAACTGGATAGGCTGCTTATGATAAACTTCCTGCAGTTGAGATGTTTGAGATACATCAAAATATTTTTGAATTGCCTGCTTCATACGACTGCGATTGATTCCCTGTGATTCCATAGCATCTTTCATAATGCCTGCCAATGTTAAAGCATCAACATGATAAACATAAGCCAGTTCTGTCGCATAATTCAAATCATCCTGACTCAGTAAAGAACGATTCACCTGATAATCTGCTAAACTCTGATACAATAAATCATAATCATAATCTATTTTGACATCCTGTGTTGTTTGATGGATCAAATCTTCATTGTATTTTAAAAGACGTGTTTTTTGGGGAAAATGCTGGATAGTAAAAACATCTTGAAATCTTGCTGTAATATCTTCATAACCATCTAGATTTTCTAAAGAAATCTTAAAATATTGCACTGTTTTTTGAAAATCCTCTTCAGATAAAGATAACTGTAATAATGAAGATAAAATCTGATTTTTAAAGAATGCTTTTAAAGATAGAGGGGCATAAAGGCGATAAATATATTGGGTTATATCATTTTCATGTTTGACATAGGTTTTCACCAATCCTATTGCTTCTAAACTACGTAAAGCTTTTTCCATATCCATAACACTCATTGACATATAAGATGTTAAACGTGAAAGTGGACAAGGTGCAATAAAACGGCGCATACGTTTTCCTTCCATGACAAGCATCATATACAAATGCATTGCCTCCATGCCAATCAAAGGCTGATACAGATAATATAATGTATCTATTTGCACGTCATCAAGCGGATAACGCATTTCTACACGATATAAATCAGTCACATACAGTTTCATCTTTTAAATCCTTTAATACCCTTTCTATATTTTGATATAACTCTTCAAAACCATAACGATTATCAATGATATAATCTCCCATGTCTTTTTTTCTTTCAATAGATATTTGTTGACTCATTAAATGTTGAGCCTGTGTTTCATCAATATGATTGCGTGCCATCAGACGTTTCATTTGAGTCATTTCATCAACATAAACAACAATGACACTATCACACATTTCATCCATATGCGTTTCATATAATAATGGTACATCTAAAAAGATCAGCGGTTCTTGAGAAGTCTCAATTCCCTCCTGTAATGTTGTTTTCACATAAGGGTGAATAATACTTTCTAATAAAGCTTTCTTTTTGGCATCATGGAAAACAATCTGTCCCAGCTTTTGGCGACTGATATTTCCATTTTCATCTAAACAGTCAAAGTGAGCAATGATCTGATGATAACATCCACTGTTCTTTTCTAAAGCCTGATGTGAAATCTCATCAGCATCCAAAACACAATAACCATGTGTTTTTAAATATTGTGTCACACTGCTTTTTCCCACTGCAATTGACCCCGTAATTCCAATGACTCGACTCATTTTTCACACCCCTTAATAACGTTTCTTTTGACATTGTGGACAAAAATAAGTGCCACGCTGATGAACCATGACTTTTTTAATATCATGATGACAGACTGGACAAACCTTTTGTCCATGAACTTTAAGCTGAACCTGAAACAGACCATGTATACCATTAGCATCAAAGGAATGAATCGTTGTGCCACCCTGTTCAATGGCACTTTGCAATACCATAATCGCAACCTTTCTTAATTCATCTACTCTTTTTCGAGATAAACGAGAAGCTTTGGTACGTGGATCGATATGCATATAAAAACATATCTCATTGGCATAAATATTTCCTATCCCACACATTATACTTTGATCAAGCAAGGCTGTTTTAATAGGCAAAGAACAATGATGCAAACGTTCATATAAAGCCTCTGTTGTGATTTCAAAAGGTTCTGGACCTAATTTCTTTAAAGGTAACTGTTCACGATAGTCATCCAGACTCACCAGTTCCATACGTCCAAACTTTCTTGTATCTATATATCTTAAATCCTGATGCCTATCCATATGAAAAACAACATGTGTATGTTTACTGACAGGCTCATCACTTTCAACAATATGGAATTTTCCTTCCATACGCAAATGAGAAACAAATGCATGATTTTGACATTTAAAAATCAGATATTTTCCAACACGATCAATATCGCAAAAGATTTCATGTTGAAGACTTTTGACAAATAATTGTGTATCTCCCTGAATGATACGATCATAATAAACATCAATGCCTAAAATAGGGCGTTCTAAAATAAAATTCTTTAAAGTACGCCTGACGGTTTCTACTTCTGGTAATTCTGGCATATAATCCTTATTTTAAATCATACCAGTTGGTCGCATAAGTTCCATCTACTTTTAATGGAACTTCCATTTGGAAGGCATTTTCCATAGCTGATTTGATAATCGTCATCATTTCATCCAATTCTTCTTTATAAACATCAAAAATCAATTCATCGTGTACCTGTAAAATCATTTGTGATTTCATTTTCTTTTCTTTCATCAAACGATCTACCTGAATCATCGCAAGTTTTAAAATATCAGCACCGCTTCCCTGAATTGGAGAATTCATCGCAAAACGTTTTGCCTGTTCACGCACCATAAAATTCTTATCATTAATAGTTGGAATATAACGTTTACGATTCAATACCGTAGATACATAACCATTTTTTTTGCAGTCTTCTACAACACGATGCATATATTGTTGAATTTCAGGATATTCTTCAAAATAGCGACGAATGAATTCTTTAGCTTCAGATAATGTCACACCGATCTGTTTAGATAAACGGAATTCTCCCATACCATAAATGATTCCAAAGTTAACGGCTTTGGCCTGACGACGCATTTGTGGTGTGACATCCTCATCTTTGACTTTGAAAACCAGTGCCGCTGTATGTGTATGGATATCTTTATTTTGATGGAAAGCGTCAATCAATGATTTCACTTGAGCCAAATGTGCTAAAATACGCAATTCAATCTGTGAATAATCAAAAGATATTAAATAATCATGACTCGCTACAAAAGCCTGTCGAATCAGTTTTCCTTCTTCTTGGCGAACAGGAATATTTTGCAAGTTAGGATCAATAGATGATAAACGTCCTGTCTGTGTTAAAGCCTGATTAAAAATGGTATGAATTTTACCATCAGGAAAGACTTGTTCCTGTAATCCTTTGACATATGTAGATGATAATTTTGTCAACATACGATATTGTTGAATCAAAGGCACAATTGGATGTAAGTCTTCAATCTTTTCTAAGATATCCTGTGATGTAGAATATCCACTCTTTGTTTTTTTACCATTCGGTAAACCTAATTTATGAAATAAAATATCACCTAACTGTTTAGGAGAAGCAATATTGAATTTTTCACCAGCCAGCATATAAATATCTTCTTCAATTTCTTTAATCTGCTGATCAAAATTCTGTTCCAGTTTCTTCAAGACATCAACATCTATCTTAGCTCCAACATATTCCATTTGAGCCAAAATATAAGTCACTGGTAATTCTAGATTCTGATACAAATCATACTGTTCTTCCTGTTTTAGTTTTTCAATGGCCTGATCTTTTAAATCATAGATAGCCTTCGCTTTAGAAATAGTATGTTTGGCTAATAAATCTAATTCAGGAATATGTTTCTTTGTATTCTTTCCAAAAACCTCTTCTTCATATTGTAGAGATGTATAACCATAATAATCTCCAATATATTTCATTTCATCTTTTAAACTTGGATTTAAAATATAAGAAGCTAATTGTAAATCAAAGTCCATACCTTTGATTTCAATGCCATTCCATTTGGCTGATAAAATTTGAGCTTTGATATTATAACTGTATTTATGATAATGTTCATCTTTTAAATAGTCTAAAAACTGCTGATCTTTGAGAGCATCTTCAAAAGTAATGAAATAAGCCTGATGTGCATTATATAAAGCATATCCTAAAACAATGGATTTATGATAGTTTTGATCATAAATAGCCCCTAAAACACTACTGTCTTCTTGAATCGGTGGCATTTTTTGAACAACTTCATATTGAAAATCCGTTTTTGATGTTGGACGTGATTCAACAGAAATCTTTTTCAATAATGAATTCATATCATAATGTGTATAAAAAGCCTTGAGCTTTTCAAAATCATATCCATCATAACGGGCCTGATTTAAATCCAATGTCATAGGAACATCTCTTAAAATCGTAGCTATTTTTTTAGACTGAAGTCCAATATCAATATTTTCACGAATCTTTTCACCCATTTTTCCTTTGATTTCATGCATATGTTCCTTTAAGTTTTCAATCGTTCCATACTCATGAAGCAATTTTAAAGCTGTTTTTTCACCTACACCTTTAATTCCAGGAATATTATCAGCACTATCTCCCATAAGCCCTAGAAAATCACGAATCTGATCAGGAACCAAACCATATTTTTCCTGAATTGTTTCAGGTGTATAAACATCAAGCTGAGTGACACCTTTCACAGTACGATAAACTGTTGTCTGCTTAGAAACAAGCTGAAAAGCATCTTTATCTCCTGTAAAAATAGACACGCTTAAACCTTGTTCTTCCCCTAGCCTTGATAATGTGCCAATTAAATCATCACCTTCATATCCCTCTAATTCATAATAAGGAATAGAATAAGCATCTAGAAATTCTCTGACCATCGCAAACTGACATTTTAATTCATCCGGCGTCTCTTTTCTTGTGGCTTTGTATTGTTCCAATAAATCATTTCTAAATGTCTTTTTACCATAATCAAATGCCACAACAATATAGGCACTTTCACGTTCTAATATCTTTTGTAACATATTCGCAAAGCCAAAGACTGCATTGGTTGGTATCCCATCTTTATTCACCATTAAATTTCCCATTGATGCTGTGGCATAATAAGCTTTAAATAACAATGAATTTCCATCAATCAAAATTAATTCTTCCATATCTATTCAACAACCCTTGCCTTATCCACAATCAAAGATAATTTATCTTTCATATTGACTTTTCCCTGAATAAGACAAATATTTCCTTTCTTTAACATCATTCCTATGTTTTTATAACTTGAAGCAAAGACAACACCATCCATACTACCTGTTTCATCCATTGCTTCAATAAAACACATTTCCTGACCCTTACGATCAGTAATATTTTTAACACGTTGTAACTGCACAACAACATTAACTGTCTTTTGGATATATTCATCCAAATCAGCCACATTAACATAAGCTGTCTGAATCTTTTGTTTCATCAGTTCAATAGGATGCATAGATAGATACACACCTAATACAGCTTTTTCTCTTGCGAGTTTTTCTTCCTGCTGATCTTGATAAATCGTTAAAACTGGTTTTTCATCAATCCCCAGATTTTCTTTTAAATGTCCATAATCCCTAATCGCATCCAGATTCTTTAAAATGGTTTGACGTGACATTCCAAACTCATCCAAAGCCCCTGCATCAACCAATGATTCTAACATTTTTTTAGATAAATGTGAATTTTCCATACGCATCATAAAATCATAAATATCTAAAAACAATCCTTTTTCACGTTCTTCAACGATAGCTTTATAACCTGCATATCCAACATTTTTAATGGCTAATAAAGAATAGCGAATATGCCCATCTTCCACCATAAAACGAGCCTGAGAATAATTGACTGACGGTGGTAAAATCTGGACATGATAAGCTTTACACTCCTGAATACAATGCACCTTTGTATTTTCACTTGATAATTCATTAGATAAGATCGATGCAAAAAAGTAAAGTGGATAATTGGCTTTTAAATATGCCAACTGATAAGCCACGTATCCATAAGCCACACTATGTGACTTATTAAATCCATAATCGGCAAACTTTTCAATCAGGCCAAAAACTTCAATAGCTTTTTCTTGAGTGAAACCATGATCTAAACAACCTTGAATAAATTCTTCTTTCATGGACTGCATCAGCTGTGTTTCTTTTTTAGATGTTGCCTTTCTCAGTATATCAGCTTTCATAAGTGAAAAACCTGCCATTTTTTGGGCAACCTGCATCATTTGTTCCTGATAAACCATGATGCCATAAGTCGATTTTAAAATAGGTTCTAACTCCTTTAAAGGATATGTAATCTTTTCTTGATGACTGCGACGTTTTAAATAAGTCGGAATATTTTCCATAGGTCCTGGTCTAAACAAGGCTATAGCTGCCACAATATCATCAAAACAGTAAGGTTTCATCTGTCTTAACAAATGACGCATCCCATAAGATTCTAACTGAAAGACACCAAAAGTATCTGCTTTGGAAATCAGACGATATGTCTTTTCATCATCTAATGGCAATTGATTCAATGCAATAGAAACCCCTTCATTGTGTTCAATATCTTTACAAATATAATCCAACATTGTGAGATTTTTAAGAGCTAGAAAATCCATTTTCAAAAAACCAGCTGTTTCAATATAATCTTTAGAATATTGACTCATTAATGTTGAAGTTGGTCCTACAACTAATGGCACAACTTCATGTAAAGCACGTCTAGATAAAATAACTCCCGCCGCATGTGTTGATACATTACGTGGTAAATGTTCAATAATACTCGTTGCTCCAACGATTTTTTTAAGACGTGGATCTTGATTGATCAGAGATTGAAACTGCGCAGAAGTCTGATACATCTGCGTAATCGTTTTTTTGTTTTTAGGAGAAGTCGGTATCATCTTGGCAATTAATTCTAATCGTGCAAGTGGAATTCCCATGACTTTTCCCATTTCTTTGATTGCTACACGAGGTCCATAAGTATTAAAAGTGACAATCTGTGCGGCATGATCCTGACCGTATTTATCAATAACATAACGAATCACTTCATCACGACGATCATCCTGAAAATCAATATCAATATCAGGCATAGAAACACGACCAGGATTTAAAAAACGCTCAAACAGCAAATCATAACGTAATGGATCAATATTGGTAATTCCTAAAACATAGGCAACCAGACTTCCAGCCGCACTCCCTCTTCCAGGTCCGACTTGAATTTTATGCACTTTTGCCCAGCGAACATAATCCCAGACAATTAAAAAATAATCATCAAATCCCATTTCATGAATCACATTCAATTCATATTGTAGACGTTTTTTATAAGCGATGGGAATGTCCTGATGACCAAAGCGTTTCTTTAATCCAACTTTACATAAACTTCTTAAATAATCAACAGCTTTTCCCTGATGTGGAACAGGATATGTTGGTAAATATTTTTCATGTAAAGGCACTGTCGCTTTACATGTCACTAACACTTTTCTTGTTTCTTCAATAATCTCTGATGAAAATAACTGTTCCATTTCAGCTTCACTTTTTAAATATTTTTCTTGCGTCAATGGCTCATATTGCACATCTAAGACCGTCCCACTTAAAGAAGCCTGCATCAAATCAACAGCCAAAGCATCCTGTTTTTTTAAATAGCGCACTTCATTAGAACAAATCACTTTGACTTTAACATAACGAGCCAAAGATATGATTCTTTGATTGCGTTGTTCCTGAAATTTTAAATGATGGTTTTGTAACATGATATAATAATGATCATGAAAAAGTTCTTGAAATAAACGCATATATTTAATTGCTTCATCTTCCATTTCCTTTGTGACATGACGTTCAATAATACCATCTTCCAAACCAGAAATGATATAAAGATGTTCATGATACAAAGCCAGTTTATTTAGGGCAATGGCACGATCTTGACTTAAATTAATCTCACAGCAGATTTGAACCAGATCAAAATAACCCTGATCATCAATAGCCAAAAGAATAAACGGATAAATATTCCCATCAATCAAGACACTGGCTTCCATGCCCAAAATAGGTTTAATATTATTTTTTAAACATGTTTCACTAAATTCTATTGTCGCAAACATATTATTTTTATCTGTTAAGGCTAAGGCATCTAAATGTTTCTCTTTTGCAGCCATAACCAAATCTTCAATTAAAATTGTACTTTGTTGAAAACTATAACCACTATAAATCTGCAAATGACCAAACATCATAACCGCCTCCTTTATGCTACATTATAACAAAAAAAATCATTATAAGATACAATGAAACGAGAAAAGAATTAACATAATCGCAATATACAGACAAAACACAACATAAATCAAATCTAAAAAATAAAAACTTTCAATACTTAAAACCCATAAACGATAAAAATATAAACCAATTAAATAAAAATGATATTGAAGTTGTATAACTTTAAACCATCTTTGATTAATTATAATAATGATACTCAACAAAACAGCTAAAAAATGAAATGGAATCATCCATTGAAAACATACCAGTTGTAATATTAAAAGAATTCCACATAACAGTTGCATTTTTTTCATTCTACGTATCATCATAGACATCACCTAATCTATCATATGTAGACAACAACTAAAAAAGACAAAAAAAGTAGAACATTGTTTTGTTCTACTGAGCTTGTTTTAATGCTTTTGCAAGCTGATCTGGACAAGATGTTGATTTCGCACCACAGCGAATACCTTCTAATCTAGCAATAGCTTCTTCTTTACTCATCCCTTCAACAAGTCTGGCTACTCCCTGTGTATTTCCTGAACAGCCACCAATAAATTTCACATGTGTTACTTTACCATCTTCAATATCAAAATCAATTCGTGATGAACATGTTCCTTTGGTTTTATAACTTTGCATACTTTTCCTCCTATTTCAATCTTGATTTTTCTATTACATAAATATTTTCATTATCTTTTAAACCATCTGACATTCTGATTTGACCATCTTCTAATAGCCAGATTGCTTCTACGCCATCCAATGAATTGATCAGTTTCAATCCATCTTCATAACTCATCAAGAAAACAGCTGAACTCAAGAAATCAGCCAAGCCACTATCTTCTGTAATGATACTGACACTTCTAAAATAAACAGCTGGATATAAAGTATCCGGATCAATCAAATGATGATATCTGATGCCATTATCATCCTGATAGAATCTTTGATAGTCTCCACTTGTGACAATTGATTCTCCCTGAACAACTAAAACAGCTTCATTTTCACTGTCAGGATCATCTGCACTTGCTGAATAATTACCATCTTGAGGTGATTCAATACCGACACAGAATTTATCGGCACATTCATCAAGATAAAAATCACCTTCTTTTTGAATTTTTCTTTGACCATGGCTGGCCACATTGCCACCACCACTCAATAAGAAATTATCAACACCTTTTTCAATCAGACCATCTTTAATTAATTCAATCGCATAACCCTTAGCAGTGGCCCCTACATCAATTGAAACTTCAGGATCATCAATATAGACAGTCTTTTGCTTTTCATCAATTTGAATACTATCAATACTTGTATGTAAATTAGCTTTTTCTAATTCTTCGCTATCTGGCACTTCACCAACACCACCATTAGCTTCAGCCTTATCACGGTAATCATGCCAAATATTAATAACACTTCCAAAAGCGACATTCACTTTAGAAGAAATCGTTTTATTTCTTTCAATACTTAGTGTCAATAAATCAATTAATGGTAGATCAACTTCAATGGCCTTTTGACCTGCATTATCATTAATTGTTTTGAGATTATTCATATTATCATATGTATTATACTTGTCAAACAGATGATCATAATAATTCAACTGTTCTTCAATATAATCACATTGTTCATTAAATTCTTCTTCATTATTGGCATAAGACATATAAGTCGTAATGGTATCAAATGGTCCTGTAAAATGATGACTCATTAATTCATATTTTTTTTCACATCCAACGACCAAACTCATCATTGATAAAGCCAATAAGCTTAATATTCCTTTTTTCAATTTCATCACCAGTGTTCATTATAGCAATAAATAAGAAAAAAAACCACAAAAAAGAGCCATGAATTTCATGACTCTTGTATTGATTTCATTATTTTAATGCATCAGCAACAGCAGCTTGGAATTGAGTAATTGAAATTGTGCATCCAGAACTTAAATCTGTATCTGTTGGTTTTCCATCTTCACCAGCAGCTTTGGCAACTTCATCAGCAGTTTTTCCTTTAGCCCATGTTTCAAATGAAGCAGCTTGTTGATCCCATTCTGCTCCACCTTCGATGTTACCCATTTGAGCTGAAGTAGATTTCATTGCATATTCATCGCCTAATTCAGTTTTAGTTTTTAATTGAGAACCATCAGCAGCGATTTTTGCAGTTTCAATATCTAACCATTGAATTTTTCCATCTGCATCAGTAGCAACTAAAGCTAAATCAGTAGTTAAATAAGTCCAAGGTTCTTGATAAGTATCACTTTCATAAGACATAGCTCTACCTAAAGATAAGTTATCAGTAGAAACTTCTTGAGCGTTTTCAATTGCTTTCGCAACAGCAGCTTGGAAATCATCAATAGTAATTGTACATCCAGCAGCTAATTCAGAACCAGTTTTTGCAGCTTTTCCACCATGGAAATCCATAGTTTCAACGTTTGCGATTTCTTTAGCAGTTTTTCCTGTAGCCCATTTTTCATATGCAGCAGCTTGTGCATCCCATTCTGCTCCACCTTCAATGTTACCCATTTGAGCTGAAGTATCTTTCATTCCATAATCAGAACCTCTTTGTTCTTTAGTTTGAGTATATTGAGCATCTCCACCATTAGGTGTTCCTTGTGCAACATCAATGTCGATCCATTGAACTTTTCCGTCAGCATCTAAACCTACACCAGCAAATGTAGTATTAACTTGTCCTTCAGATACAGTTGATACTACACCTAAACCAGCTTTTGCATATTTTGCACCTTCAGCAGCTCCTCCAGTTGATTCTCCTTTTTTACCGCATCCAACTAAAACAGTAGCCACTAAAGCAGATGCAGCTAAAACTTTTAATAATTTGTTCATAAAAAAATTCTCCTTCCCATTCCTTTTTTGAACTATATATATTATATCTTGAAAGCGTTTATATATCAAGTTTTTTTCGCTGTTTTCCCACTTATTTTTAGGTTCAAAACAAACAGAAAATACAAATTATTTTGAATCCATCAATGATTTTGTGAAAAAATTCATAAGAAAAAAAAGAATAAATTTCTAGAATTTATTCTCGTTTTCCTGAATACATTTTTCAACTCTTGATTGAACCATACTTGCAACTTCTGTACTATTCATATCTTTATATTCATCATAATAGATAGGTGGTAGATAATGAATCTGAGCATCTACTTTTTCAATAGAGTTATTATCAAACACCTTATAACAATCAATTAATGCGACTGGCACAATTGGTTTTTTTGCATCCATAACAGATTTAAAAGTTCCACCTTTAAATTCAAGCATTTTGTTTTGTTGACGACATCTTGTTCCCTCAGGGAAGATGACATAGCTTGTACCAGCAGCCATATCTTTTGAAGCTTGTCTAATGACTTTGACTGAAGCACGAATATTTTCACGATCAATGGCTAAAGCATCAACCATATGTAATACATTTTTTAAGACAAAGACATGCATTAACTCTTTTTTTACAATAAATTTAAATGGTTTATCATGTGTTCCAAATAAAATCAAGGCATCAAATAATCCCTGATGATTAGGAGCCATTAAATAACCCTGTTCTTCAGGTAAATTCTCTTTACCATAACAATGAATCTGAACTCTTGATTTTTGATTGACTTTTCTAACCAATTCTTGAATAAAATAGAATCTTTGTGCAAAACTGATGTTCTCTTTATTTTTATTATAACGATGAATCGTTAATAACCATCCAGGTATTCTGTATAATAATCTAAAGATTAAAAATATAATTCTTTTCATTGGGCACCTCTTTGATAAATTTCCAAATCAAATGTTTCAAATGGTTTAACTTCCTTTAAAACAAAACCATATCCATCAAAATCTGGAAAATAAGTTTCTCCATCATGTGTTCCTTTTATTCTAGAAATCAACAATTGGTCAACATAAGGTAAAGACTGCTTATAGATGGAAGCCCCACCAGAAATAAATAAATCTTTTCCACTCTCTTTATATTCCTGAATCACTTCTTCTAATGATGTTCTCACTTCTACACGATCATCTTCAAATGGTTCAAAGCTCACAACAATAGTATGACGATGAGGTAATGGTCTACCAATAGCCTGATATGTTGTATAACCCATTAAAATAGTCTGATGAATGGTTGTTTCTTTAAAATGCTTTAAATCTTCTTTGTTGTTCCATGGCATTCCATTAGATGAATCCTTCTTTCCAATCAAACGATTATCATCCATAGCCACAATAATACTAATCATTAGACACTCACCTTCCCATATAATCTTCCGTGACTTTGATAATTTTCAATATGTATATCATCAATTGTAAAATCAAATAAAGACTTCACTTCAGGATTTAACTTTAATTGACATAATGGAAGTGGTGTTCTAGAAATTTGTTCTTTCACAACATCAAAATGATCTTTATAAATATGGGCATCCCCAATGGTATGAATAAATTCTTTGGCTTCATATCCACATACCTGCGCTAACATAGCTGTCATTAAAGCATAAGATGCAATATTAAAAGGAACACCTAAAAATGTATCAGCACTTCTTTGATATAACTGACAAGATAAATATTTGCGATCAGCTGACACATAAAACTGTAAAAAAGCATGACATGGTGGTAAAGCCATCTGATCAACTTCTACAGGATTCCATGCACTGACAATATGTCTTCTTGAAAAAGGATTGTTTTTTAAAGAATCAATTAAATTCTGTAATTGATCAATACCTTGTTCATTAAAATTACGCCATTGTCTTCCATAAACAGGTCCTAGTTCTCCATATTTCACAACAAATGGATCATCAGCAGGCAGTTCTTTTATTTTCGCAACAAATTCTTCTAAACTTTCACCATGAAAATCTTTGGATTTCTTAAAATTTTCATAAGGCCATTCATTCCATATTTTGACATTTCTATCAACTAAATACTTAATATTTGTATCTCCCTTAATAAACCATAAAAGCTCTTCTGCAATAGGTCTTAAAAACATCTTTTTTGTTGTCATCAAAGGAAAACCCTCACGTAAATCATAACGTGTCTGATAACCAAAAACACTACGTGTTCCCGTTCCTGTACGATCATCACGATCTTCCCCATGTTCTAATATATAACGACACATATCTAAATACTGTTTCACATTTTTCACCTCTTGCTTATTATAGCGAATAAAGAAACAAAAGTCATTATTTTTGTATTGCATAAATAGAAATGATATTGATAAAGTCTATTATTTTTAACTAGACTTCAATATATCGTTTATTGCACGAAAAATTCTTTTATACACATATAGCCTTGGTATCTTTTATAAAATATTTCTTTGTAAGCATATATAAAAGTAGACTCATTAATATCAATGCTCATAAAAAAAGAGATACTCAAATATATTTGAAAATCTCATTTTTAAATCGTATGTGATTATTTAATCATCGTCGTCATCGTCATCATCATGGTGTGAACATTGTATACGATAGCGCTCCATCATTTCTTTAAATATTTCCCCATTTGATGGTGGTGTATACGTCACAGCATTCGCTCCTGCTGCAATGACTTCTCTAATCGTTTCTTCATTTGGTCCACCTGTTGCGATAATTGGAAAATCTCGATCAATCTTACGTAATGCTTTAATAATTTCTACTGTCTTTTTACCACCTGATACATTAATGATACTTGCTCCTGAATGTAACATTCTTTCTTCTAATGGTTCATCAGTAGAAACAACTGTTAAAACAATAGGAATATCAATAATCTGAGATAGCTCCTGTACAAATTTTGTCTTAGTCGGTGCATTTAAAACAACAGCTGTAGCCCCATGCAATTCAGCATCTAAAGCGATTTTATTCACTCTTGGTCCTGATGTTGTTCCTCCACCCACTCCAGCAAAAACAGGTTTTTGTGCCACTTCAATAATAGCATTTGTAATCTGCATTGTAGGGGTAAATGGATAAACAGCTATCACGGCATCAGCGTTGCAATTTGAAATAACTGCCACATCAGTAGAAAACACTAAAGATTTAATCCTTTTCCCATTAATTGTGATTCCTGATACATCATATATACATTGAGGAACTTTGACAATATGTCTTAACTTAGAATCAACAGTAGGTGTTATTTTTTCCATGCATCATCACCTCTATATTATTATATATTATTTTTATGAATTCACTGTGAAGAAATGAAATAAAGCTCCTAATAAATTAGCTTCATTTTGATATTGACATGTGAAAACGGTTGGACGAACTTTCGCATGTGTAAAAGTCTTAAAGATTACATCTAAACGTTGGTTCACTTCATCAAGTAAATCACTTCTTGCACTAATACCGCCACCAATGACTATTTTTTGAGGGTCATAGGCATATTGTAAATTATAAATACCATTAGCTAAAATATAATAATATTGATCAACATATTTTTCATAAATAGGATCATCATGATAATGATCAAAGATGTCCTGACCATTTAATGAGGAAGCATCAATTCCTTTTGCTTTTGCGACATTTTTCACAACAGCAACTGTTGATCCAATTTCAGACCATGTATGCATTTCATGCGTATCAAAGTCAAATTGAGCAATCATATAACCAAACTCTCCACCATGTAAATGTACCCCTTTGTGAATACGACGATTTTTGACAACGGCACCACCAATACCTGTTCCACTGACAATAAAGCAACAATCATCAACATCACTGGCAGCCCCTTTCCAGACTTCAGCCAATGCCGCACAATTGGCATCATTTTCCATTTCGACACGAACATGTAAACGACTTTCTAAATCTTCTTTAATATGTGGTCCATGAATATAATCAATAGCACTAGAACCACCAATAATTCCCTTTTCACTATCTACTGCACCTGGCATACTTAAAGCAACACCTTCTAAATTATCTTCATGAAAGAAAGCATCAACGATAACCTGGTACATCTCTTCTATTGTTGGAGGAACTTTGACTTTCTTTGTTTCATAAATTGTTCCTTCTTCATCTAATATCCCCATTTTAATGGCTGTCCCACCAACATCTACACATAAATATTTTTTCATTTCATTCACCTTTCTTATTCTTTTTACACTTTATTATACCATTAAATAAACTTCCCTGTGAATAACCAAACCAGAAATATCTTTACAGAAACGATAAAATTATCATATCCTATTTATTTGATAAATGACATCTCGATTCTAAACATAAATTTTTCATTGATATAAATCAAACTATAGTCATGATTCATCTCACAACTACATCATTTCAATGATACTTCATATCAATTTTCCTAACATTTTTATCTTCACTTCGAAATCCTCAATTCCTTATGAAAATATTGAAGAGTAGAATATTTATATTTTCTATCAAATTGTTTGATATATAATGGTATATAACCATTAACATGTTCTACATAATCATACATTTTGAATATCTTCCTTTTTCTAAAAAATAAGAGGAACCTGTTACAGATTCCTCTATCTTGCATCCTTGAGCCATTTTTTATTTTACCGATGTGTCTTTGCTCTCACACATCATCATCGTTCGGTCATTTTTTATTTTACCGACGAGTCATAACCGTCACTCGTCATCATAGGATGCCTTGAGATTGAACACCTCATTATGAATATGCACCAAATATGCATTTATATTATACATATTCAAATAAAAAAGTCTACAATTTTCAATTGTTAAAATTAGCCAGAGTAGAAATGATAAAGAAAAGAATTATAGCTTATCAATGACTATAATTCTTTTAATTTCAATATTATTTTTGTACATATCTCTTCTAATGTTTCATCATTATCAACATGATAATCACAGGCCTTTAAATAAAGAGGATGTCTTTTTTGATAGAGCTCATAAAGTCTTTGAGCCCCATCTTTCAATAAAGGACGTGATGAAGTGTCTATATCTTCTAATATCAAGGGGATGGGTCTATCAACATAGATAATATAACCATTTTGACGAAGCGCCTTGATATTATCGCATCTTTCAACGACACCTCCACCCGTTGAAATAATCATGTTTTCCATTTTAGAAACATCCAAACAACATTCTGTTTCTTTTTGTCTAAAATAATCTTCAGATATATCAAACATTTCAGAAATACGCATCTGATATTTATCTTCAATATATATATCCATATCAATCCAATTCATTTTTAACTGATCTTTTAACAAACGTGCAATTGTCGTTTTTCCACATCCCATCATACCAATCAAGATAATATTTTTTTTACTTTTTAACATAATTTCCTAATACTCTCATTGTTTTGGTATGAGCTTTCATATCTTCCAAAGCCTGTATCATCGCCACATCTTTTAAACTTCCTTCTAAATCCACATAGAAATAATATTCCCAAGGTGTTTCTAATAATGGGCGTGATTCAATACGTAACATATTAATCGCATAATCATAAATAATCTTCATGACCTGATATAATGCGCCGACTTGATGTGGTAAGGTAAAAACAATACTAATACATGAAGCATCTTCTACAACTTCTAATTGTTTCCCAAAAATAATAAAACGAGTGGCATTGTTTTGAATATTTTGAATATTATCTTGAAGAATATCTAAATCATATAATTGAGCTGCCTGAGAAGAGGCTATAGCTCCAATATGAGGATTCTGTAATGTTGAGACATACTTGGCTGCCATCGCTGTATTTTCATATTCGTGAGGTTGAATATGATGTTTTTCTAAAAACAGAGATGTCTGTAATAAACCTTGAGGATGCGAATAAACGTCTTGAATATCTTCAAGCTTAGCCCCTTTGATGCCTAATAAATGTTGTGAAACAGAAAGACTCTGTTCACCAACAATATAAAATCCATAATCTCTAATCGCATCATAATTATCATTAATAGCTCCAGTAGATGAATTTTCCAAAGGAACAATACCATAATCTATTTCATCACGTTTTAAAGCTTCAAAAACATCTTTAAAATGCGTATATTGTTGTCTTTTGGTTTGTTTACCAAAATAAGTATCTAATGCTTTTTGTGAAAAAGAACCTGGTACCCCCTGAAATCCAACTGTAATATTATTGGCCTTAGGCAAAGCATAAGTCAAGGTTTGAGGATGCGGTAAAAATGTTGTCTGATATGACTTTGAAATATTCATCATAGATGTCAGAAACAGTTTTGCATAAGAATGAAAATCTTCTGACTGGATACGTGAAACATTGTTTTGAATGACCTGAGCTTCGCGTTCACTTTGAAAAATCTCCATATGATGAGCCATCTTATACGTCACAACATCTTTTGCTACTTTCATTCTTCGTTCAAATAAAGCCATCATCTGTTCATCTATTTCATCAATTTCCTGACGACATTGTTTTAAATCCTTCATAATTATCCCAGCATATCCAAAATACCTAAAGCAGCCATGGATTCAACAACGACCACTGCTCTTGGTACGATACATGGATCATGTCTTCCTTTCACTTGAATTTGTGTATTTGTTTGTGTTTGTACATTCACTGTTTCCTGTATTTGTGAAATAGATGGTGTCGGTTTGATACCAACTTGAAAAACAATCGGCATTCCATTTGTGATACCTCCCGTGACTCCACCATTATGATTGGTTTTTGTTTTCACTTGTCCTTCTTGATAATAGTAAGCATCATTCGCTTCATGACCATACATTTCAGTGATATTTCTTTGACCAAAGCTGACACTTTTTACCGCTGGTATACTAAAGAGTAATGGCGATAAATGAGATTCAATAGAATCAAAGAATGGATTGCCTATTCCTGCTGGAACATTTATAATCGCACATTCAACAATTCCCCCAACTGAATCCTGTTGAAGTCGTGCAGATTCAATGACTTCCTGCATTTTTGAAAAAACATCTTCATCAAGAGTGGGATACATTTTTGATGATAATTGTTCTAATAATGTTTCATCAATATCTACTGGAAAAGGTTGATCTTGAATATGATGAATACTTTGAATATGTGCCCCAACAATAATTCCTTTTTCTTTTAAAATTTGTCTGGCAATACTTCCAGCAAAAACAAGGGGAGCCGTCAGACGTCCTGAAAAATGTCCACCACCACGCACATCATTGAAACCATGATATTTCATATAGGCTGGATAATCGCTATGCCCTGGGCGCATGCAGGCTTTTAGCTCACTATAATCTTTAGAATGCTGATTCTGATTATAAATCATGGCGCATATTGGCGCTCCTGTTGTGACTCCATCTACAAGTCCACTGACAATATGTACCTCATCTTTTTCCTGTCGAGGTGTTGACATTTTATTTTGCCCCGGTGCACGACGTTTCATATACCAGCGAATCTGTTCCATATCCAGGCGAATACCTGCTGGCAAGTTCCCCATCACAATACCAATGGCTTCTCCATGACTTTCACCAAAAAGTGACAATTCAATATGACTACCCCAATTCGCACTCATGAAAGTCACCTCCTAACGACTGAAAATCCTCCCAGAAATCTGGATAAGACTTGTCCACACATTGTTCATCATCAATGACAACGGGCTGATCACACACACTTGAAGCGATAGCTTCCATCATCGCCATACGATGATCATGATAAGATGAAACATGTCCACCCTGTAATGAAGCAACGCCTTGAATTTCCATAGCGTCTTCAAATTCCTTAGCCTGTCCTCCCAGTTGATTAATCACTTCGACTGTTGCTTTGAGACGATCACATTCTTTGATACGTAAACGACTAATGTTTTCAATTCTGGAAGTCCCTTCACTAACAGCACAAGCTAAAGCCATCACGGGAATAATATCTGGACATTGTGAACCATCAATTGTGATTGCATGCATCTTTTGACAAGACATCCTGTCTCCTTGAGCTGTTCTTTCAAATTGACACCCCATTTGTTTCAACAGTTCAATGACAACCTTATCACCTTGATAAGAATCAATATTCAAATCTTGAAGAAGCACATCATTATGCAAGGCTCCTGCTACCAGATAAAAGGCTGCCTGAGAAAAATCAGCCTCAACACGATAATCACATGCCTGATACTGTTGTCCTCCACGAATGATAAACTCACGATAATCATGATTTTCAATGTGAATACCGTATTTTTCTAACATTTGTAATGTGAGATCGACATAACCTTTTGACTGCATTGGAGAAGTGATCACAATACGTGAATCTTCATCTATTAATGGTAATGCAAACAATAAACCACTTAAAAACTGTGATGATACATCACCTGGTATTTCAAATTCTCCTCCATGCATTCTTCCTCTGATATATAAATCTAAAACATTCTCTCTATATAAATAAGAAATCCCCTGTTGTTCAAAAATATCATAATAAACCTGCATTGGTCTTTTCCCCAGTCTTCCTTCACCTATATAATGCAGATTACTTTCACAGACAAGTGAGATAGGAATCATAAATCTTAAAGTTGATCCTGATTCAAAACAATTGATTTCACATTGATTTCTCATAAAAGTTGTTGTTCCATCAATTTCTAAATAATCATCATATTCAAAAATCATTGTTCCTAAGCTTTTCATAGCCCCAATAGTTGCACGAATATCTTGAGAATATTCTATATTGGTAATGACACTTCTACCACGTGATAATGATGCACATATAATAGCACGGTGTGCCAGGCTCTTTGATGGTGGAACACAGACTGTCCCTGATAATTGTTTAGGTGTTATACTGATTGCCATATTAGACCTCCCTACTTTCATCTATAAATGATAAATCACTTGGATAAATAAAGCAATCTCCAATCTCCTTTAATAAAACAAAAGATAGTTTCTGATTGATATTCTTTTTATCTAAAGCCATAGCTTTTTTTAATTCTTCAGTAGGAATATGAGCTATGTAAGGCAAATGATATAAGTCTAATGCTTTTTTTATTTGATCAGCTGTTCCTTTTTGGGTTAATCCTTTCTTTTCAGCAATAAGGCTAAGTTGAACCATTCCAATACTAATAGCTTCCCCATGTGAATATTTTTCATAATGATAATACTGTTCAATCGCATGACCTAATGTATGACCAAAATTAAGAGCTAAACGATCTCCAAAATCTAATAAATCTTTTTCCACAACAATACGTTTTAAATCAACACAACGATAAATAATTTCATCAATATCCTGATATAGATCATCAAAAGATGTATAGGAAAGCAATTGTTGAAAGAGTGATTGATCAAAAATACAGCCATATTTAATCACTTCACCCATACCATCATTGATATATCTTTGATCAAGTGTCTTTAATGTCAGTGGATCAATAAAGACAGCCCCAGGATGTTTAAAAGCACCAACCAGATTCTTACCCTCAGGTAAATCAACAGCGACTTTCCCACCGACACTGGAATCAACCTGAGCTAAAAGTGATGTTGGAATCTGAATGAATTGCACACCTCTTAAAAATGTACTGGCAACAAAACCAGCTAAATCACCAATCACACCGCCACCTAATGCGATAATAGCATCACTTCTTGTCAAATGAAAAGCAAGTAACTGATGATAAATATCTGGTAAAATATCAAATCTTTTTGATTGTTCTCCATGAGGAATGACAACTTGACCTACACGATAACGCTGACTGAGTTGTTGTGTGAGTTTTTGACCATAATGTGAATAAACTTGATCATCAGAAATTATCATGACTTGTTTCCCTTTACATAATGGCTCGATATATTCTAGAATATGATCCAACAATCCCTGTTTGATATATATCTTGTAACTGTCTTTTTGTAAATTGACTTTTAAATCCATCTTTTCACTCCTAAATTTCTTTTCCAACAATATGGGCAATTTCTCCAACCTGTTTCAATAATTTTGTATATTTCTCTGGTTTTAATGACTGTGGTCCATCACATAAAGCATGTTCTGGATCATTATGCACTTCTATCATCAATCCATCACATCCTGCTGCAACTGCTGCCTTGGCCATTGGCTCTACCAGCCACCATTTTCCTCCTGCATGTGATGGGTCTATAATGATTGGCAAGTGTGTCAATCTTTTGATAACAGGTATCGCCTGCAAGTCTAATGTATTTCTTGTGTA
>NZ_NFLD01000030.1:0-38147 GCF_002160725.1 Massilimicrobiota sp. An142
TTAGAATACAATCAAATCGCAAAACGAAAACTCACTTAGAAATGGAGAGCCGTATGCATTGAAAGGTGCCCGTACGGTTCGGGAAGGGGCGAGGTCTTCTAGACTTCGCCTATTTCATTATATGTTTATTATACATAAAATATAAAAAAAAGAATATATTTCTATATTCATTTTTTATGATATTCATTATATATAATATTTTTAGATAAACCTCTTTCTTTTGCTACTGCTTTAATAGCATCCTTAGTAGTTAAACCATTTTCGATATACTCTTCAACATGTTCTTCAATACTCTGATCAAAAGTTTTTATATCTTCTACATTTTCTTCTTGATTACCTTCTACAACAATGACCATTTCACCTTTCATATCATCTATAACAGATAATATGTCTTCAATTGTTCCTCGATTAATTTCTTCATGCTTCTTAGTTAATTCTCTACATAATGCAATTGAACGATTTCCTAAAATCTCTAACATCAATTTTAGTGTCTTTTTAATACGATGTGGTGCTTCATAAAAAACAATTGTTTCTCTATAGTTTTTAAGTTTTTCTAACTCCTTCTTCTTATTCTTATCATTCCTATCTAAGAAACCATAAAACATAAATGGCTGAGGAGCAATACCTGAAACAACTAATGCATCTAAACAAGCATTAGCACCTGAAACAGGTACAACATTAAATCCTTCACGAATAGCCTCTTTAACAAGTTCATAACCTGGATCGCTAATTGCAGGATATCCAGCATCACTAACCAAAGCAATATTCAAACCACTCTTTAAATCATTAATAATTTTAGGTATTGCAATCATTAAATTATGTTCATGATGAGAAACAAGTTTTGTTGAAATATCAAAGTGGTTTAATAATTTAATAGTATTGCGTGTATCCTCTGCAGCAATATAATCGACTTCTTTTAAAGTTTGTATAGCACGATAAGTCATTTCATTCAGATTACCAATAGGTGTCGCTACAATATATAGTGTAGGTAATGAATTTTCAAAACTTTTTTGTCTATTCATTGATATCTTCTCCAAACATTTTTCTTATTTCATTCGTATAACTACCATCATCATTATGAGCATATAATGGTGATTCAATTTTCAATCCTTTATTTCCTTTATACATACCTTCAATTAAAAAGATATGAGAATCCTTTCCAATTTTAGGATAAACAAAGCGAATACGTTTAGGTTCAATATCATATTTTTGCATGATATTAATAATTTCAATCATACGATCAGGACGATGAACCATTGCAAAACGTCCTTTATTATCCAAAATTCTTGCTGCTGATTGAATAATTTCATCTAAATTTATTTTTATTTCATGACGAGCTATTTTAAGGAACTCATTATCATTAAGATTACTTCTTTCATCAACCCTAAAGAATGGCGGATTACATACAACCAATTTCACTTTAGAAGCATTCTTTACATAATCCTTAATATCTGAATGTATAATTTCAATCTGATTCTCTAAATGATTTAATTGAACATTCTTCAAAGCCAAATCTACAGCTTCTTTTTGTATTTCAATCCCCTTTATTTTCTTGTCAGTTCTTAAACTCAACAAAAGAGGAATGGCAGCATTATTCGTTCCAAAATCAATAATTTCATCTAAATCTTTATTAATTGTACAAAAGTGAGCTAATAAAACAGTATCCAAAGAAAAGTTAAACATATCTTTTCTTTGGATAATCTGCATATTTTCATAAGCCAATAAATAATTAACGACTTCTTGGTTCATGTTTATGCTCTCTTGGTGGTAATATCTGAATTTCATCTAATGATACAAATGAAATATTACCATCATGTTCAATTTTGACTAAATCACTTATTACATTTAAACCTGTCACTTTTACAATTTTATTATCGTATTTTACTTTTGAACCAATTTTAGGAAATCTTTGTTTTTCCTTTGTATATGTATCATCTTCATATTTAAGACAACAAAGCAATCTTCCACATGCTCCTGATATCTTATCAATATTGATTGCAAGCATCTGATTTTTTGCCATATTAATAGAAACACCATCAAATTCTCCTAAAAATGATGAACAGCAAAGTGGTAAACCACATGATCCAAGTCCACCCACAATCTTAGATTTATCACGAGGTCCAATTTGTCTTAATTCAATACGACATTTAAAAACACTTGCCAACTCTTTCAACAATTCTCTAAAATCTACACGTGTTTCAGAAGTGTACATAAATATAACTTTTGAAGCATCAAGTGTATATTCACAACTTACTAAATGCATGTCCAAATCATACTCTTTGACAATCTCTTTACATATTTCTAAAGACTTTTCAGCCTTTGCTTGATTATAAGCAAATAGTTCCAAATCCGCACGATTTGCAACTCTTTTAATTTTTTTTAGTTCAGTATCAAGATTAAATTCAGAAATATGTTTTAAATCTGATACCAACTCTCCTAATTCCAACCCTCTTATTGTTTCTACAACGACATTATCACCTTTATAAAGATCTAAATCAGTTGAAAAATAATAAGATTTTCCAACATTATTAAAACGAATAAGAGCTAATCTTTCTTCCATAAGTTCTCCTTTCTATATTCTAAACATCATACTATCCATTAACAACATAACATTGGCATTTGTACTCAATAAATATTCTGTATTTAAAATCAAATCAATTTTATTAATAATATTTTCATCACTATCATTTATTCTTTTATATAAACTTAAAAAAGATGGATAAGTGAGATTCATAGAATGTTTCACGTGAAACAAATCTCTTAATGCTAAAACAAGCATATTCAAAAATAATTGAATGTTCTCTTTTTCTTTAAAATCTTTTAATAAATGAGTCTGAACATTAATAATTAAATTATCTCTGTGAAAATAAAGATCATCAATAAAATGATAAACTTCAAGCTTTAGTTTTTCAAACATATCAGATTCAATATATTTTTGACATTCATCATAGCTTGTAAACAATTCAGATAAAATATTGATATCATCTTCCAAGATGTCATCTCTCTTTAACTCTTCTTTCAGTGATTTTTGAGAAACAGGTAATAATTGAATAACTTGACATCTTGATTGAATCGTAGGTAAAACACGATTTAAGTTTTGACAAGTAAAAATAGCATAAACACCTGAAGTTGGTTCTTCAAGCATTTTTAATAAACTATTCATTGCTTCAATAGTTGAATTTTCAATATTTTCCATTAAATATATTTTTGACTTTCCTTCTAAAGCAGATTTAGAAAATTGTTCTTGAATATATTCAATATGTGGTTTCTTAATTGTTTCTTCAAGTCCATTACAATAAATAAAATCCCCATAATTATGTTCATCAATACGTCTACATTCATTGCAATGATCACATGCGAGAACATCATTTTCACAAATCAAACTTTTCGCAATAAAATGAGCTGGTTGTCGAGCATTCTTCCCTACTAATAAAAAAGCATGTGGAATTTTATTGTTTTTAAAACTTTTTGAAATAATCTGATATAAAATAGGTTGTTGTTGTTTTAAGATTTCTTTATAACTCATAGAATTTCTTGAATTCTTGATAAGACTTGATTAAAAACTTGATTTACATCTAGTGAAGCATCTATTTTTACAATACGCTCAGGAAATTTATCACATAAAGTTAAATAACCTTGATAAACTTTTCGATGAAAATCAATATTCTCTAAATCCAACCTATTTACTTCTCTATCCTTATTTGCATATACACGTTGGAGTCCATCTTCCGGTAAAATATCAAAGAAGATTGTACGCTTTGGTAAAATGTTTTCAGTCGCAAATAAATTCATCTGATAAACTTCATCAATACCAATCCCTCTGGCAATACCTTGATAAACCATTGAACTATCAACATAGCGATCACAAATCACAATATATCCTTTTTCTAATGCTGGAATAACCTTTTCAACTAGATGCTGTCTACGACTTGCTGCATAGAGTAAAGCTTCTGTTTTTCTATCCATATTTGTATATTTTACATCATGTATAATATCACGAATTTTTTCAGCAATTTCAACACCACCAGGTTCTCTTGTTAAAACAACATGATACCCTTCTTTTGTAAGCGCTTCTTTAATCATTGAGGCAATAGTTGTCTTTCCACTACCTTCTCCACCTTCAAAAGAAATAAAAACGCCTGACATATTAACACCCCATTTCTTTCTCTATTATATAAAAAATTAATCCAAAGATAAAGTTTTATTTCTTGACAATTAAAGGACCATTCTTAAAACAATGCAAAGTATAAAGCCAAAAATATCAAATATAGAAATAATAAGAATATTAAATATATTGAGAGATAGTGTTAAATGAGTTATTGAGGAAAAAGCGTTAAATATAAAAATTGAAATAGTTGCCATAAGCAATCTCATAAAAATGCGTGTTACTTTCAACAAAAAAATCACCTCATTTTAATATATGAGATGATTAGATTTTTTTTCTTCCTTCTAATGATTTTAATAAAGTCAATTCGTCAGCATAATCTAAATTACTTCCTATTGGTAATCCATTAGCTATTCTAGAAGCTGGGATATTTTCTTTTGAAAGAAGTTTAGCTAAAAATAAAGCTGTTGTTTCACCTTCACGTGTAGGATTTGTAGCAATAATAACTTCTTTAATATTGTCATTGAGACGTTCAAACAAAGAATGAATATTTAAATCATCAATTGTTTTACCATCCATAATGGATATAGTTCCATGTAATACATGATATAATCCATGATATTCTTTCAATTTTTCCATTGCAAAAACATCTTTAGGTGATTCTACCACACAAATAGTTGTCTGATCCCTTGTTGGATCCTGACATATATCACAAATTTCTCCTTCGCAAATATGTCCACACTTCTTACAATAATGAATTCGTTTTTTCAAATTTAATAAGGCATCTGAGAATCTTTCAACTTGTTGTAAATCCATTGAAAGAACATGATAAACAAGTCGTTCAGCTCCTTTTGTTCCAATACCTGGTAACATTTTAAAACATTCAACCAGTTCTTCAAAACTTTGTGGATATTCCATTATAGAAATGCTGATACATCAACACCATTTGTAACTTGATTTAATGTATCTTCCCTTTCTTTAGAAACTTTAGCTATTGTTTGATTAATAGTTGCCATTAATAAAGCTTCCATATTGTCCTGATCTTCTTGCATTAAAGAAGGTGCAATATGTAATTCAATAATAGAAAGATTCCCTTTCATCTTTCCAACAATCAAATCATCCTGACTATTGAATTCAAATTCTCTTTCATCAAATTCCTTCTTTGCTTTATTGACTTTACGTTGCATTTGCTGTGCTTGTTGTAATAAATTTCCAAAATTCATATTAATCCTCCTTAAATTCTACAATATCTTCTCCAAATAATTGAATCGCAAATTCTTGTGCTTCAGTCATATCAACATGATCTAAATCATGACTATCTATATGCTTTAATGTTAATTCATGAGGTTGAGGTAATTGACCTTTTCTCTTTAATTCAATAAAATGGCTACGCATTTTCAACCACTCATCCTGCTGAATCGCAATAAAACGATACTCACTTCCTAAAACTTCGCTAAGAAAAGCACTTAACTGTTTATAATTCTTATAATAATTAACAGCATTAACAGATGGCTGATATTCAAAAGAAATAATAAGTCCACCTTCACATGCAGCTACTGCTGTTCCATCACATAACATACTTGCACTTTTAGCCATGTTCAGATTTGCTAAATATCTTTTAATAATTGGCCATCTTTCTTGAATACTTTCCAATATTGTTCTTTTGGCTTGAACAAGGATATTCATAATATCAGCTTCATCTACCTGAATTTCATCATCAACAGTTGGCTCAATATCCTGTTTTTGTTCAAATTCAAAAGTAGGAATATCATCATTTTCATGACTTTCTAAAGATGGATCATCAATGCTTTCATCAATAATCTCTTCTTGAACAGGCTCTTCTATCACATCATGATGATCTTCTTCAACATCATGATGGTCCTCTATAATCACATCACTTTGTTTAAGTTGTTGAATAGGCTGTTCAGGTACTTTTACAGTTTCCATATGAATAACTTTTTCATCTTTTATTTGATTACACATTTTTAAAATAGCTAATTCAAAATAAACGGAAGGATTGATTACTTTCGCATATTTTTCACTGGCATCCATTAAAATATCAATAAAATCTAATGCTTCTTCACAGCCCATATATGGTACAATTAAATCTAAGTAATATTTAGATAAAACAAATAAAATAGATTCATCATGTGTATTACGATAAATAACAACATCTTTTAAAATATCAACTAAATCTAATGTTAATCTTTTAATATCTGTTCCATTCATTTTCATATCATCTAATAATGATAAAGCTTTTTTCATATCTTTAGAAAGAATTGTTTTTATAAAATCAATCTTATTTTCTAAAGAAACAATTCCATATATCTGATTCACATCTTTTACAGTTAAATGTTGATCATTATAAGCAAGACATTGTTCTAAAATAGACAATGCATCACGCATTCCACCATCAGCCAGTTTTGCAATCAATTCCAATGCCTCATCATCACATTCATAATGTTCCTCATTAATAATATCTTTCATACGATGAACAATATCTTGAATGCTTAATTTAGTGAAATCAAATCTTTGGCATCGAGAAATAATTGTCGGTAATATTTTGTGTGGTTCTGTTGTTGCAAAAATAAATATAACATGAGTTGGAGGTTCTTCTAATGTTTTTAATAAAGCATTTGAAGCACCTGGTGACATCATATGAAATTCATCAATAATATAAACTTTATATTTTCCTTGTGTTGGTGCGTATTTGACCTTTTCAATAAGATTTCTCACTTCATCAACACCATTATTGCTGGCAGCATCAATTTCAATAACGTCTGGATGCGTACCTAAAGTTATCTGTTGACAATTCTCACATTGATCACATGGTTTAGGAGAACCTGTACAATTAACAGCTTTTGCTAATAATTTAGCAATTGTTGTTTTTCCAGTTCCTCGTGGACCACAGAATAAATAAGCATGAGCAATTTTATTTTCATCAACAGCATGTTTTAAAGTTGTAATAATATGTTCTTGTCCAGCAACATCTTCAAACTTTTGCGGACGATAAACACGATATAATGTCTTATATGCCACCTCTATCAACTCCTTGTCTTGTCACATTATAACATAAAAAAAGATATCTTTCGATATCTAATTATTATCCATGATTAACATTAAAATATCAATAAAGATATTAACAAAATCCAAATACAGTTCAAAAGCACAAAACAATATTAATCCTTCTTGGTATTCTTCTGACGATTGTTCATACATTGTCGAAATCATCTTGAAATCATATAAAGTAATACCTGTAAAAATTAATAAATCTAAAAAAACAATAATATAATAAAGCATTGGTGCCTGAATAAACAATAAAATGATATAACCAATAATCATGACTGGTAATACTGATATACAGACTTTAGCGATATTTGAAAAACTTGAAGTCGTATATTTTGTAATGGTATATAACAAACCAAAATAAGCACATGTTAAAGCAAATGCTAAAGCTGTTATATAAATAGAAACTGATGCTAATATAAATGAAAAAATAACACCATTAACAATTGAATATAAGATAAAAAATCTTTTAACTGATGAAAATGATAATTCATCTATAGGTTTGTCTATCTTTTTATTTAATATCCATACAAATGCGATTTCAATAATAACTGAAATTATCAAAACTGGAAAATAAAAAGGTATTAAAGCATAGATAATCCCAGAAAAAATCACTAATATGGAAGTTATAGCCGTTATGCCTACGCCAAAGAAAACCCATTTGATAACTTCAGACAAGAATTTTTCATAATTCATTTGTTTCGTTAACATCTTTTGATCCATATATCTCACCTCTAAATATAGTATATCATATTGATATGGATAAATGATGAAAGTCTATAAGATAATATCAAAACATATGCTTAAGATAAAAAATCTGCATTAATGATTTCTTTTTCCTTTAAAATATTGGGACAATAATAAACAGCATTGTTTTTCTAAGATTCCTGAAATCACTTGAGGATGATGATTAAACTCATGATTTGCTAAAAAAGTTGATAATCCATGCCATCGTTGTCCTTTAGCAGCAAAAACAACTTTTTCTATACGACTTTGAATAATAGCTCCACTGCACATAATACATGGCTCTAATGTTGAATATAATGTACAGCCATCTAAATGCCAATTGCCTAATTTTTGACAAGCTTCTCTAATTGCCATCATTTCAGCATGTGCCGTTACATCATGGGTCGATTCTTTTTGATTATAAGCCTTTGCGATAATCTCACCATCTTTGACAATAATAGCTCCAATAGGCACTTCATCAATGCCTCTTGCTAAACAAGCTTGCTGATAAGCTATTTTCATATATTCTTCATCACTCATAATCTCACTCCTTAGAAAAAAGCCACTACACATAAACGGACATTCTTAATGCTGCTACCTTCCGGTCCTGACATGGTTCGAAGCCGCCTATTGTAATGGCAAAATCTATTATAGCATATTTCTTATACAAATCAATAAAAAATTCTATTTCCCAATAAATCCATCTTTTCCTTTATAAAACTTCAACTTTTGATGATAAGTTAAATAATTCGTGTTCTATTGTTAATGTTTTAAATCACTACGATAGTTTTAAAAAGGATACTGTTAGTTCGTATTCTTCTCAATATTAAATAACCTTCTAAACACCAAAATTATCTAAATGATGTCTTTATGACTGTCTTGAATATAAATTTGATATGTACGAATATTCAAACAAAATCATTATTTATCTTTATATATAAACTTAAAAATTATACAATAATATATATCACTCAATATAAAGGAGATTTATATGAAAACAATAAAAATCATTTTTTTTGATATTGATGGAACACTTATTGATATGAATAAAAAACAAATATCTCAAAAAATGCTTGAAACATTAAAAAGATTAAAAGAAAATCAAATCAGAATCTGTTTAGCAACTGGTCGAACACCCATGAGTTTACCACATTTTGATGGGATTGAATTTGATGCTTTCTTAACTTTTAATGGTTCTTATTGTTTTACAAAGGATCAAGATATTTCAAACTTCCCTATTCCATCTTATGATGTTCAACAAATTATTCAAAATGCCAAAAAACTACATAGACCATTATCCATTGCTACAAAAAACAGAATTGCCAGCAATGGAAAAGATGATGATTTGGTACAATATTTTGACTTTGCCAAAATGAAAGTAGAAGTTGCTGATGATTTTAATGAAGTCGCTAAAGATGAAGTTTATCAAATAATGGTTGGTTGTAGAGAAAAAGATTATTCAATTCTTATGGACAATGTAGAAAATGCTAAAATTACAGCATGGTGGGATAGAGCTGTTGATATTATTCCTGCTCAAAGTGGTAAAGGTATTGGTATTCAAAAAATTCTTGACTATTATCAATTAGATGCATCACAGGCTCTCGCTTTTGGTGATGGAAATAATGATATAGAAATGTTACAAACAGTAGGGACAGGTGTTGCAATGGAAAATGCTTCATCACAAGTGAAAGAGATTGCTGATGATATATGTGGTCATGTATGTGATGATGGTATTTATCACTATTGCCTTTTACATCACCTTATATAAGATCTAAGCTGCATCTTTGCAGCTTTTTTATATCTTTATAAAATAAAAAAATGCCCCGGATTTTTATCCAGGACACCATGTCATTTTTGAATTTTAACCAATTCTTTCTTTTCCACCCATATATGGTCTTAAGACTTCAGGAATAGAAATACTTCCATCTTCATTATAATTGTTTTCAATAAATGCAATTAATGCACGTGTACTTGCTAGAACAGTATTGTTAAGAGTTGCGACATAATATGTTCCTCTTTCACCTTTTGTACGAATACCTAAACGTCTAGCTTGCGCATCTCCTAATGTAGAACAAGATCCAACTTCAAAATATTTCTTCTGTCTAGGTGACCATGCTTCTACATCACAAGATTTAACTTTTAAATCAGCTAAATCTCCACTACAACATTCTAGTGTTCTTACAGGAATATCTAAACTTCTAAATAATTCAACAGTATATGACCACATTTTATCATACCATTCCATAGCTTCTTCTGGTTTACATAAAACAACCATTTCCTGTTTTTCAAATTGATGTACACGATAAATACCACGTTCTTCAATACCATGAGCACCAACTTCTTTTCTAAAACATGGTGAATATGAAGTTAATGTAATTGGTAATTCTTCTTCTTTAACAATCTGATCTTTAAATTTACCAATCATACTATGTTCACTTGTTCCAATTAAATATAAATCTTCACCTTCAATTTTATACATCATAGCATCCATTTCTTCAAATGACATAACACCAGTCACAACATCACTTCTAATCATAAATGGAGGAATACAATAAGTAAATCCTTTATCAATCATAAAATCTCTGGCATAAGATAACATGGCTGAAGAAAGTCTAGCAATATCACCCATCAAATAATAGAAACCATTACCACTTGTTCTTCCACTTGCTTCTTTATCTAAACCATTTAATTTTGTAATAATATCAGCATGATATGGAATTTCATAATCAGGAACAACAGGATCTCCATATTTTTGAATTTCAACGTTTTCACTGTCATCTTTTCCAATAGGTACACTATCATCAATAAAGTTAGGAATTTTCATCATCACTTCTTTTAATTTTGGACCTAATTCAACTTCTTTTGCTTCTAATTCTTTTAAAGTATCAGCCATTTCACTGACTTTTCTTTTATTTTCTTCAGCTAAATCTTTTTTTCCTTCACGCATAAATTGTCCAATTTCTTTAGATAATGAATTACGCATAGCTCGAAGTTCACTTGCTTTTGTCAGAGCTTCACGATATTCTTTATCTAATTCAAAAGCTTCATCAACTAAATGTAAACGATCATGCTGAAATTTCTTTCGCATATTTTCTTTTACAGCTTCTGGATTTTCTCTTAGTATAGCAATATCAATCATTTTTCATTTCTCCTTTTTCAATAAAATAAAAAGCACCTTTTACAAGGGACGAATTTATCGTGGTGCCACCCTATTTCTTATCAAACTGATAACTTTTATGAGATAACGGTTCAACCGGAAGTGATTAGCTTCTCTTATTGGTAGATTTCAATGTTTCCTCATACTGATTTACACCAACCATCAGCTCTCTATCATGATTTCACATTTACTTATCCAATGCAACGATTTGATATACTGATTATAGCATAAGACTTGATAATTTCAATAATTATTTAATCAAAGAATACATTATCATGTCATGAAACTCACCATTTTTAAAGCCATTCTTACGTAAAATACCTTCTCGTTCAAAACCACATTTTTCTAAGACTCTTTGTGAGGCTGGGTTATAATCAAAAGGAGCCGCAAAAATTCTCTCTATATCACTATGTTCAAAAACATATTGACATGTCTGTTTCACAGCTTCACTCATAATACCTTTTCCCCAATAAGAATATCCTAAATAATATCCTAATTCTGCACTTCTACGATAAATATCATCTTGTCTTAAAACAGAAATACTGCCAACAACATGTCCTTCATATTCAATCGCAAAAGCAAAGATTTCATTTTCATCAGCAGATAACATAGCTTCTATATAATCATAGGCATCCTGTAAATGATATGGATAAGGTATACGATCTGTTAAATTATTTAAAATTCTTAAATCATTAATATTCTGATATAAATCTTCGGCATCTTCTCTTTTCCATTTTCTTATTATGCATTTCATCTTTAAAACACCTCTACTTTTTAAATATATTATAACATTATTAAATATTCATATAAATAGATATATTTATTCGTATATTGACATCTAAAATGACATAAACTATAATGTAATTGAAAAAAGGAACAGCCGATAAACGGTTATGCCTTAGATTAAATTAAGGAGAAATAACTACCTCAATTTTCCCTAAGCACGAGGTAGTTATTTTTTTGTACTCTTATCAATAATAATAAGAAGTAATTTCACTATAACACTTATCATTGTCATGATAAATGTCAGTATTCCTAACACTATCATGACCATCTCATAAGATGTCATGTCCATCACCTCCGTCTTTCATATTTCCATTTATTAAATGGATATCTATGTCAACGAAGGATCACGTGCCTTCGTCCCACGACTAAGGCATAACCACCTACCGTTATTGCTGTTCCATCTGCATTATATCAATATTAAAAATTAGATTCTATATTATCTAGAAAGTGTAGATTTATTTTTGATATTTACTTTAAGCAAATATCATTCTTTGTATATTGACTTCTAAAATAACATAAACTATAATGTAATTGAAAAGGAACAGCCAATAAGCGGTTATGCCTTAGATTTGTTTGAGAAAAATAACTATCTCAATTTATCCTAAGCACGAGGTAGTTATTTTTTTGTACTCTTATCAATAATAATAAGAAGCAATTTCACTATAACACTTATCATTGTCATGATAAATGTCAGTATGCCTAACATTATCATGACCATCTCATAAGATGTCATGTCCATCACCTCCGTTTTTCATATTTCCATCTATTAAATGGATATCTATGTCAACGAAGGATCACGTGCCTTCGTCCCACGACTAAGGCATAACCACCTACCGTTATTGCTGTTCCATCTGCATTATATCAATATCAAAAATTAGATTCTATATTATCTAGAAAGTGTAGATTTATTTTTGAAATTTACTTTAAGCAAATATAATGATTAAAAAAGTAAACTCAATTTGAGTCTACTTAACTATGATAAATATCTTCATCTAACATATTTTCTTTTTTACCAACAATAACAGAAGTTGCTGAATCTCCAACAACATTTAATGATGTCACAAGCATTTCAATTGGTCTATTGATTGCTAAAATTAATGAATAAGCCAATAATGCCCCATCATTTGTATATCCCATACCAGTCAAAATAGTAAATAAGATAACAGCTCCTGCTCCTGGTGCAGCAGGTGTTCCTACTGATGCAATTAAAGCAAGAAATGCAATGACTGCCATAGATGTTAAAGATACATCATAACCAGAACTTGCTGCAATGAAGATAGCTGCAATAACTTGCATGATGGCTGTACCATCCATATTGATTGTCATTCCTAATGGTAAAACAAATGAAGCTATTTCATCACTTACACCCAATTCATGAACTGTTGTTTCTTTATTTAATGGTAATGTTGCTGCACTTGATGATGTTGAAAAACCAAATAAAGCAACTTTTGGTATTTTACGCATAAATGGTTTTGGATTGATTTTTCCCATCACCATTAAATAGATAGGATAAGCTATAAACAGATAAACAAACAAAGCAAATAGAACTGTTAAGACATAAGCTAAAGCAGGTAATAAATAATCAATTCCATAGATTGCAAATGTTCTTGTTAATAAACAAAATATTGCATATGGTGCACATTTTGTAATTACAAATGATAAACAAACTGAAATAATATCACTACATTCAATTAATAATTTCTTTAATGTTTTTGTTTTATCTTTTAATTGATTCATCGCAAGTCCAATCGCTACTGCTAAGAAAACAACTGCTAAAACATTACCATTATTTGTAAATGCATTAATTAAATTATTAGGAATCACTGATACAATGATATTTAATGGATTAGAACCTACAGCTCCTTGTTGAATCACTAAGTTATCAGCATGTACAGCATTAAATGCTCCTAAATGATAAACAATTGAACCAATAATACCAGCCCATATTAAAGCACAAACTGTTGTTATAAGGAATGTTCCTATTGTTTTAGAAGAAATTCTTCCTAGCTTCTTTGTATCAGTAATAACACAAATAGCTAAAATAATAGATACAAATACCATTGGAATAATAATTAATTGTAATGCATTTACAAATAATTGACCTACAATATAAAATAAACCAATTGCACTATTAGCGCCTTCAGCAGTAATATCTTGAAATAATACATTATTGATTGTATTCCATAAAGCTTCCTGCCCATTCGTTAATAAATTTTCTCTTAATAAAATACATCCAAACCCTGCAATTAAACCACAAATTAAAGCAATAATCATTTTCTTCGCTAATTTCTTACCACTTTGACTTGAATTCATATATGACCTCCCATTTCTATATCCAAACTTCTAACATTATACTATAATATCGTTATATTTCAACAAAAAATGACAGAACTTTAAGATTCTGCCACTTTTATTTCAATTTTATAATCATCTGAAGATGAATACATTGATTCTACAAATGTTTGTATTATTTCTTTAGCTTTATTTTGAGCTTCTTCCAATAATCCTTTTTCTTGTGCTTTACTTTCCATGCTCTTTTTTTGATCTATCGCAAATTGATTATAATCAGTAATACTAATTTGATTAAAAATATTCTTTGTTTCATCAAAAACTTCAATACTTTTTTCATCTATCTCATGAGATAGGATTTTAGCTTGTGGTATTGTTATATCAATATTTTGACCATGAACATTGACTTCTACTAAACTCATATCAATACCAGCCTTAATTTGACCATCATATGATAAAATGAAACTCTTTGTTGTAAAAGGGACTTTCCAACCATAAAAAGTCGCCTGGTTTTCATATTTTCCCATATTGGTATAATTATATTCTACACTTGCTAGTTCGCTAATACCTTGAATTTGTTGTGACAATAAATCACTTGTTATAGCTGTTGGTTCTTCACCACTTGGCCATACTTTTCCAACAAAAAAGAAAACAACTGCTATCACAACAATAACAATAATATTTTTTAAAGTTTGACTAATTTGTATTTTTTTCATTCATTTCACCTACTTACAAACATTGTAGAAAAGATCAAGATATTTGTCAAATATTGTTGAAATGATATGAACATATAAAATACACATAATTTTCAAAACTTCATGATAATCTATAAATAAGGAGGTATGATCATGGCTAAATATTCTTGTGAACTTCATGGTTCTTTCAATCATTTCTGTCAATTTTTAAAAAATGAATTAATAAATTCAAGTTTTTCAGCTTCAATAGAAGATGAACATTATTATGATATACACGATGTTCATGTTGGTATTTTAATATTAGAGAGATATAGTTATACAGGAGGAAACCGATTAAGCTTGTCTATTACTATAACAGAATATCAAAATCATATTCAGGTCACTGCCATTAGTTCCGGTGGAAGTCAAGCAATGTTCTTTAAAATTAATACCTTTGGTGAAGATGCTTTTTTAGATAAATTTAAAGAAGCTATTAAAAATTATAAAAACAAATAATTTAATACATTTTATTTGAACATCATTCTAAAAAAAGATTTCTACATAATTGAAGTAGAAATCTTTTTTACATTCCTAATGATGCTATATATGATTGCAATGATGATTCACCAAGTACACGTACTCGTGGTAATTTTGTTGGATCCTGACCTTTTTTTACTTTTCCATACTCTGTTGTAAAAGCACATAAAATTCCAGCTTCTTGAATAGCTTGTTGTCCTTGTACTGTGACATCTCCATATGGATAAGCAAAAGCTTCTGTATTTTCAACAATATTTTGAGCCTTTAATAAATCTTCTTTAATTTGTTCCATATTTAAAGCACTGATAATACCACCATGTCCAATATTTCCTCCACCTTTATGCATATCATACGAATGAGATTGAAAAGTAATATACTCACTGGCATATTTTTTTACTTTTTCTTTTCCATTTTGGGATGCAATAATAAACGAAGTTGCTGGAATCTGATATTTTTCTAATAATGGAATACCATACTTTAAAAATCCTTTTTGTCCATCATCAAAGGTTAAAATAACACTTTTCTTTGGCAAATCAATTTCACCTTTTATATAAGCTGATAATTCCTGATATGATGGAAAATAAAAATCTTGTTCTTTTAAGTATTTTAATTGTTCTTCTAATTTTGAATCAAGAATATAATTTGTATTTATCGTTTTTGGTAAATCATCTGGAGTATAGACATAATGATACATTAAAACAGGTATCCCATGACTATTTTTTTCAAATTCATTGACAACATGTACGATTCTTTTCTTAGAACAATAGATACCTTCTTTATTTTGAACAGAATATATAATCTCATAATCGCCAACCTTTTGAGTATCAACTTTTCCTGTGATTTTAACTTGATCAGTCAGATTACCTTCATTTTGATCAATAACATGACATCCTGATTCTATATACTTCTGTCCTTTTAAAACATAAGTATCCTGAGATCCATTTAAATTCATAACGATTTGTTTATTATTTAAGACTTCAACAAGACGTTTAACAGTCTGATTTTTGTATTGATATTTAATTTCATATTGTCCTTCTTGAGATGTATCAACATTCCCAATCATTTCTACATCTTCAAGATTTGTTCCCTTTTCTTCATAAATAGAATTTAGCATGAAAACTTCTTTTTCATTTCCTATTAATTCTAATGTTTCTGTTTTTCTAAACACAAACCAAAAAATCAAAACAATCATAACAATGATAGGAATGAATGTTATCATAACATGTTTTTTATTGAGTTTTCTCATTTTTTCCTTCCCCATAAGAGAATAGTATGTCCTACAACATACTATTCTTCTTCATTATCTTCAGTTTCTTCTTCAGATTTATCAACAACTTCTACACTTGAAACAATTGATCCTTCAGCAACTTTAATCAATCTAACACCTTGAGTATTTCTTCCAGCAAGTTTCACTTGTTCCATTGGAAGTCTAATCATAATACCTTCACTTGTCATAATTAATAAATCTTCATCACCATTAACAGCTCTTAAAGCTACCAATTGTCCTGTCTTTTCAGTCGTATTAATGGTTTTCACACCTTTACCACCACGATGTGATTCACGGTAATCTTCTATTGGAGACATCTTACCATAACCATTTTCACTAATAGCCATAATATATTGTCCTTCTCCGTTTGTTGTCATACCCACAACATGACTACCATCTACATTAATACCTCTGACACCTGATGCTGTTCTACCCATTGGTCTGACATCATTTTCATTAAATCTAATTAATTTTCCATTAGATGCTGCAACGAGAATTTCTTCATTTTCTTTTGTTAATTTCACAGCAACCAACTGATCTTCATCTTTTAAATTAATCGCAATCTTACCAGATTGTCTAATATTTTTAAATTCTTCAATAGATGTTTTCTTAACTAAACCATTTAATGTCACAAAGAATAGATATAGATTCTTATCTTCATCAATATCATCTTTATCAATAGAAATCATAGATTTAACACTTTCATCTTTATCTAGATTTAATAAATTAACAACAGGTAATCCTTTAGCAGTTCTACCAAATTCAGGAATATTATATCCTTTTAAACGATAGACTTTACCAAAGTTTGTAAAGAATAATAAATCATCATGAGTACTCATATGAATAAGAGCATCCACAATATCATCCTCATTGGTTCCCATACCTTTGATACCTCTACCGCCTCTATTTTGTGTTTTATAAGTATCAACAGGCATACGCTTGACATATCCATTAGAAGTTAAAGAAATAATCACATCTTCGACTGGAATTAAATCTTCATCTTCTAAATCAAATGTTCCTTGAATAATTTCAGTTCTTCTCTTATCAGCAAATTTAGCTTTAATTTCTAATAATTCTTTTTCAATAATTTCTAATATTCTTTCTCTTTTTGCAAGAATATCTTTTAAATCAGCAATCAATTCTAATAATTGATTTAATTCATTTTCAATCTTTTCTCTTTCCAAACCAGCTAATCTTTGAAGCTGCATTTCTCTGATTGCTTTTGCTTGTCGATCAGACATATCAAATTCATCCATCAATCTCTGTTGAATAATTTCTGTTGTTCGTGATGAACGAATGAGTTCAATAATAGCATCAATCTGATCTAATGCTCTTTTTAAACCATCTAAAATATGAGCACGATCTTCAGCTTTCTTTAAATCATAAGCTGTTCTTCTTCTAATCACTTCTTCTTGATGATCAAGATAGTAAGTAATCATTTGTTTTAAATTTAAAGTTTGAGGTTGATTATTTACTAAAGCAATAGAATTGACACCAAATGTTGTCTGTAAAGCTGTTAATTTAAATAACTGATTTAAAATAACTTCTGGTTGAACATCTTTACGAAGTTCAATCATAATACGAATACCTTCACGGTTAGATTCATCACGTATTTCTGTAATACCTTCAATACGTTTTTCTTTAACATGTTCAGCCATTTTTTCAATTAAACGAGCTTTATTGACCATATATGGTATTTCAGTAACAACAATAGCTTTTTTACCACCATGAATATCAATAATATCCGTTTTCGCTCTCATGACAATTAAGCCATTACCAGTTTCATAAGCTTTTTTAATCGCTGATTTACCTAAAATATAAGCTCCTGTTGGAAAATCAGGTCCCTGAATATAATTTTCCATTAATTCTAGAATCGTAATATCAGGATTATGAGAAACAGCCAATATGGCATCAATGACTTCACCTAAATTATGAGGTGGAATATTTGTAGCCATACCAACCGCAATTCCTGTTGTCCCATTTACTAATAAGTTAGGGAAACGTGATGGCATAACTTCTGGTTCTGATTCTTCACCATCATAGTTAGGAATAAAATTGACTGTATCTTTATTAATATCTCTCACCATTTCCATAGAAATCTTAGACATTCTGGCTTCAGTATAACGTTGTGCCGCAGCGCCATCACCATCAATAGAACCAAAGTTTCCATGACCGTCTACTAACATATAACGATAACTGAAATCCTGTGCCATACGAACTAAAGCTTCATAGATTGAAGAGTCACCATGAGGATGGTATTTCCCCATAACTTCCCCAACAATACGTGCTGATTTCTTATATGGTTTATCACTATAACATCCAAGTTCATTCATTCCATGCACAATTCTTCTTTGAACAGGCTTTAATCCATCTCTCACATCTGGTAAAGCTCTTTGAACAATAACTGACATGGCATAATTGATAAAGGATTGTTTCATTTCTTTTGTTAATGATCTTTTCTTAATTCCACGTTCTTCCATTTTTTCTCTCCTTTACTATAAGTCTAATTCTGCCATTTGTGCATTTTCTTGAATAAATTCACGTCTTGGTTCAACTTTTTCACCCATCAACATATCAAACATAGCATCAGCCTGCATCGCATCATCCAAATCAATTTGCCATAAAACACGATGTTCTGGGTTCATTGTTGTATCCCATAACTGTTCAGCATTCATTTCTCCTAAACCTTTATAACGCTGAATAGAAATTTTGGCATTTTCACCAAGTTCTTCTTTTTTCTTTTCCAATTCATAATCAGAATATAAATAATATTCTTCTTTTCCATGTTTCAATAAATATAATGGTGGCTGTGCAGCATACACATATCCTTCTTCAATTAATGGCTTTAAGAAACGATATAAGAATGTCAACATCAAAATACGAATATGTCCACCATCAACATCGGCATCGGTCATAATGACAATTTTATGATATCTTAATTTACTAATATCAAATTCTTCACCAATACCCGTTCCAAAAGCTGTAATCATCGAACGAATTTCAGCATTCCCTAAAATTCTATCTAATCTTGATTTTTCAACATTTAAAATCTTACCACGTAATGGCAAAATGGCCTGAGTTCTACGATCTCTACCCATCTTGGCACTACCACCGGCAGAATCCCCTTCGACAATGAATACTTCACATTCACTAGGATCCTTAGATGAGCAGTCAGCTAATTTACCTGGCAAGGCAATACTATCTAAAGCTGTTTTTCTTCTTGTCATTTCTCTGGCACGTTTAGCTGCCATTCTGGCACGACTTGCGACAATGGCTTTATTGATAATAATTTGTGCAGTATTTGGATTTTCTAATAAAAATTTATCTAACGCAGTTGAAATGATATTACTTGCGATTTTTCTCACTTCAGCATTTCCTAATTTTGTTTTTGTCTGTCCTTCATATTGAGGATCAGGATGTTTCACTGAAATAATCGCTGTTAACCCTTCACGGCAATCATCCCCACTTAAAGATTCTTCATCTTTTTTCAGGAAATTATTATTTTTTGCATAATTATTAATGACTCTTGTTAAAGCAAGACGGAAACCTTCTTCATGAGTTCCTCCTTCATGCGTATTAATATTATTACAGAAAGAATAGATATTTGGCTGATATCCATCATTATATTGCATACCAACTTCAACCTTAATATCATCTATTTCATCTTCTACATAAATAATTTCTTCATGAATAGGCGTTTTATTACGATTCAAATAAGCTACGTATTCTTTGATACCACCTTCATAGTGATATTCATTTTTCTTATGTGGTGTCTGTCTATGATCTTCTAAAATTAATTTCAATCCTTTATTTAAGAAAGCTAATTCACGGATTCTCTGATTTAATGTTTCATAATCATATACAGTTGTTTCTTCAAAAATCAAAGGATCAGCTTTAAAAGTAACTGTTGTTCCAGTATCATCACATTCACCAATAATCTTTAAATCTTCAACAGGTTGTCCACCTTTTTCAAATCTTTGATAATAAATATGACCATCTCTATGTACATAAACTTCTAACCATTCACTCAATGCATTAACAACGCTGGCACCAACACCGTGTAGACCACCAGAAACTTTGTAGCCTCCACCACCAAATTTACCACCAGCATGTAAAACAGTTAAAATTGTTTCAACTGTACTCTTACCAGTTTTCGCATGAACACCTGTTGGCATACCACGTCCATTATCAATAACCTTGACAACATCGCCTTCTTCTAAAATCACTTTAATTTCACTACAAAATCCAGCTAAAGCTTCATCAATAGAGTTATCAACAATTTCCCATACCAAATGATGTAAACCTCTAGAAGACGTTGAACCAATATACATACCTGGTCTTTTTCTAACAGCTTCTAATCCTTCTAAGACTTGAATATCAGATTCATTATAACTGTGTTGAACTTTATTTTCTTCCATAGCTTTCTCCTTTCACATTTCCATTTTCAATGACGATTTTCTTTGCTTTATCTATAACCTGATGATGAATACCATCAATATTTGTTGAAGTTAAAAAAGTCTGAACCTTTCCTTCAATTAAATTCAATAACTTCGTCTTTCTTGTATCATCTAATTCACTTAAAACATCATCTAACAACAAAACAGGATATTCTCCGATTTCTTTTTTAATCAATTCTAATAAAGCAATTTTGATTGCTAAAACAATAGATCTTTGTTGCCCCTGTGAAGCATAAGTTATAGCATCCTGTTGATTTAAACACATCACCAGATCATCTTTATGAATACCATGTGTTGTCTGTTTAAAAGCAATATCTTTTTGATAATTCTTTCGATAATCTTCTAAAATACCTTCATAACTCATATCTTTATAATGTGTTTTATATTGAATTGATAATACTTCCTGATGTAAAGCAATATAATCATACATTTTCGTAGATATCTCATTTAATAATTCAACAAATTCAATTCTTTTCTTTAATAATTGAACTTGTAATCGTGCCATCTGTTCAGATAAAACCTCTAAGTAATCATCAGCTTTTAAATGTTTTTCATTTAATAATTTCAAATATTTATTTCTTTCTTTTAATAATCTTTGATATTTATTAAAATCATACATATATATAGGTGATATTTTAGATAACTCCATATCAATCAATTTTCTTCTTAATTTTGGACTCCCTTTTATTAACATTAAATCCTCAGGAATAAATAAAACAACATTTAAATAACCAACATAATCACTTGTTTTTTTAATTTCATTATGATTAATCAAAGCTTTCTTTCCTAACTTTGATAAAACAATCTCTAAATTTAATGTCTTTTGATTATTAATAACCTGTCCTTGAATTTTCGCAAAGTCCTGATCAAAATAAATCATTTCATCTATGACTTTTGTCTTAAAACTTTTAGACATTGATAAAATATATATAGCTTCTAATAAGTTTGTTTTTCCTTGAGCATTTTGACCAATTAAAATATTAATAAAAGGATCAAATTTTACTGAACAATCAATATAATTTCTAAAATTCTTTAATTGAATACTATGAATCTTCATTAATGATTAGATATTCTTGTCCATCAAAAGAAACAATATCCTGATGATAGAGCTTTTTCCCACGTCTTGTTTCTACTTCACCATTGACAAGAACCAGTCCATCACTAATGACTAATTTAGCTTCAGCTCCACTACTTACAGCATCAGCTAATTTAAGTAATTGTCCTAAAGTAATATACTCACTATGAATTGTAACTTCTTTCATATATTTATCACCCATACTTTCATAACCTGAACTATTATATCACAAAAACATCAAAAATGATAGTTTTTATGGCTTATATTCAATATTTATAAAAAAAGTGATAAATCTCATTTTTATATAAAAACCTCTTATAAGCTAAATATAAGCTAAAAAATGATATATAGTCTTTTTGACTACATATCATCTTTTAATGTTTCTATAATATTCTGTTTTCTAAAACAATTTAATCCTAATTTAAATGTTAAGATCATCACTATCATCATCACAATAAATGATATCAAATAAGCTATCCATGATGGTCTAAAAGGTATAGTGTTAAAAGATAAATTATATAATAGAAATTCTATTATTATACAGAATGGTAAACTATATACAAATGATTTTATGCCATAAATAGAAGATTCTTTCCATAACATTTTTTTCATATCATTGACACTCATGCCTATACTCATGAACATCGCAAATTCTTTTTTTCTTTTTTCTATGCTGGCACTCATCATGTTTAAGATATTCATTAGTGTAAATATCAACATAATTGTGACAAAACCATAAACAAATATCTCTACAATTGTCATAAACTCAATTCTTTCCTGATTAGCTGATGTTTCATCGTAACTGCTTAATCCATAAGATTCCAATTCTTGATTTAATTGTTCATGTTGTTGTGTCTGAATATAAATTTCTATATTCGTAGAGCCAAACTCTTTTTCAAAATAGTCTGTGGAAACAATAAAAGTTAATTCATAAGGATTCATTATATTATATTCATCAGATGTTTCTATCATCTGAATATCTTGAAAATTTTGAATATCTAACTTCTTTTCTTTTTCAGTCTCATCATCTAAATAACTGATATACATATCTTGGATAAAGTTTCTGTCCATTTTTTTATAAACTGATGAAATTTCTGTTTCATTTTCACTTAAGATTAAAGATTGATTATATGTTAATGCTAAATCATTTGATGGCTGAATACCATTATCCTCACATAATTGATTAAATCTTTGATCATCTATACACTGAATATAAATTCCTATAGTTTTTGGACTTTCATATGTTAAATAATCAGGATTAATATCTACATTAACAAATTCTAATCCTCTCAAATAATAGTCATTATCATATTGACTGTTATTTAAAATATCAATAACATCTTGTCTATTTTTCATTTCAACGTCTGAAACTGAAATATCATAATCATGAATACCACTTTCTTTTTTGACAGTATTAATAAAATTTTTACCAAAACTTGTCATAGAAACAAAGATAATCATTGATAACATTAAGGAAATAATAATAACTCTGGATTTGATTCCTTGTCTTTTATAATTTTTAATAGACAATTGCCATGAAACATTTAAAAATTTTGATAAAAAACGATTTAATTGAAGTCTTTTCTTTTTCACTTTAACTTCATCACTTTTCGTTAATGCATCCATCACAGATATTTTTGATATTCTTCTTGCAGGTATATATAATGCGATAAAAGTAATCAAAAACGAACCTATAATAACGAGACATAAATATAATGGTGAGATTTGCGTATGAATAGATAAGTTGAGATCTTTTAAAATTTTCATTTGATTAGCAAATGAAAAAGCAATATTTAATCCTATAAAACTACATAGAATTCCAAATGGTATCGCAATAATGGATAATATGAATCCTTCAAAATAAACAGAACATTTCTTTTGCTTAGGCGTAGCGCCTACACTTGAAAGCATCCCAAGATATTGAATACGATCTGTTGTTGATAGATGGAATGCCTGATATATAATCATAACAGATACAAAACTAATAATACCAATCATAATATAAATCATATGATATACATCTGTATATCCAGCAGTTAAACCTTCTTCAAAGATATTCTGTACAGCCAAATAAGATGAATTATATGGTATATAATATTTGGAAGATGTTGTACTCTCCATGTTTTGTATTTTTTCATTTAAATTTTGTACATGTTGAAATATATTTTTGGAAACATCTTTATCTTTAATATACATTGTATAATCTTGAGTTAAATCTATATAAGAAAATGCCTGATATATATATTCCATGAAATCTTGAGATTGATAACTATTCATAAATCCTACAATTGTATATGTTTGTTGATTATCAAATGTTATCTGATCTCCTATTTTTTTATCAATATGATTCATTTTTAAAAATTCTGGTGTTATAACAATTTCATACTTATTAACAGGTAATCTTCCATCAATAATATAATCATAGAGTCCTTTCTTTTGAAAATATAATGAATCACCAGACTTCATATATAACTGTGAATCTTGATAATCAAGTTGTGTTGTACAAGAAAAATAATATTCATCAACTTGAGAATCATCTTTTATTAAATCAATAATTTCTTGTCTATTATCAACAATGCGATAATGGTAATCTCCTCTTGTTTTTTCTATATAACTTTTATAATAGGCTTTACCTGATGAAAAAGCTATTCCTACACAGCTCATCATGATCACTGATACCATAATACATAGTAATGTCAATAAACTTCTTTTTTTATTGGCTTTCAGATATCTTAAGGTCAATGTATTCGTGATTTTCATTTTCTGATAACCTCATCTTTTTTTATTTTTCCATCTTCTATCACTATGATTCTATCTGCCTGCATCGCTATATTTTCATCATGAGTAATCATAATTAAGGTCTGTTTATATCTTTTTTGTGTTAATTTCAGTAAATCTATGATTTCTTTACTATTTTTTGAATCAAGATTTCCTGTTGGTTCATCCGCAAGAACCAGTGATGGCGCATTCATCAATGCTCTTCCTATTGATACACGTTGTTGCTGTCCTCCTGAAAGTTCTCTTGGTAAATGTTTTTCTCTTGATTTCAAATCTAATATACGTAGTAATTCATCCAGTCTTTCCTGATTCACTTTCTTATTATCCAGCAATACTGGCAATGTCATATTTTCTTCAACGGTTAATATAGGAATTAAATTATAGAATTGATAAATCAACCCTACTTCCCTTCTTCTAAATATGGCTAATTCATTTTCATTCTTTTTATAGACATTCTGTCCATTGACAATCACTTCACCACTTGTTGGTTTATCAACACCCCCGATCAAATGCAGCAATGTACTCTTTCCTGATCCAGATGAACCTACAATAGCTATAAATTCACCTTTTTCAACAGTAAATGAAACATGATCTAAGGCTACAACCTTATTTTCATCATGCCCATAGATTTTTGTTAAATTTTTAACTTCTAGTATTGCCATATATTCTCCCTCCTCAATTGTATTGTATCAAATAAAAATGACAAACCCGTGACAATAAAGTGACAGATTTGTCATAATCAAATATCTATACATTTTCTTTATATAAATGAATTGTAAATTTTGTGCCAGGATATGTATTTTCTACTTGAATTGTTCCATTTTGTTTTTCAATAATCATAGAACTCAAAGCTAAACCTATACCTACACTATCCTGCTTTGCATTTTTTCCTTTATAAAATCTTTCAAATAGATGAATTAAATCTTCCTGATCAATACCACAACCATTATCTTGAATAATGATTTCATCATATAAAGGATTTTGATTCATTTCTATATGAATGATTCCATTTTGTTCTACATGTTCTATACAATTTTTTAAGATATTAGATACAGCTTCTAAAGTCCATAAAATATCACATTTGAATATCTCTGATTCTTGAATATTGATTTGTAATTGAATATCTTTCATATCTAGTTGTATTTCAAATGGATTTAATAACTGCAAAACAAAATCTTTCTGTGTAATGCTTTCCTGATGAAAAGTGACTGTCTGGGCATCTAATTGCGCCATTTTTAATAAACTCATCACGAGCCATTCAATTTTATCTAATAATTTCTTTTCTTCTTTTAATAATTGTCTTTTTTCATTGCCTTCTGCTTTATTTAATCTTTCATGAATTAAATTTAAAGCTGTTAAAGGTGTTTTCATTTGATGAGATATATCTTCCAGATATTCTTTTAGAATCAGTTTTTCATTTTCTAATAAATGATTTTGTTCATAAATCTTATTGACTAATTTACATATATCACTCTCTAAGATAGAAAGATTTCCCTCTTTATATTTTTGAATATAAAAATCATTATGATGAAATAAAATATCATTGATTTGTTTAGAAATAGAAATAATTTTTTTATTTTGTTTATAGATGTAAAAACATAAACTAACTATAATACAGCATAATAAGAATATAATGATATACATGATCTAATCTCCCAGTTGATAACCCAATCCCCTTTTGGTTTGTATGATTTGGGGATGTTGAGGTTGATCTTCTATCTTATTTCTTAATCTTTTAATATAAACAGTCAAAGTATTATCATTCATATCTTCACCCGTCATTTGATAAAGCTCTTCTAATAAAAATTCTCTTGTTAGTAAATGATGAGCATGTTGTACAAATATTAACAATAATTTATATTCTAAAGCTGATAAAAAGATTTCCTGATGATTTTTAAAGACTTTAGCCTGAGATATATAAACTTGAAGATTTTGATATTGGAATATCTGATCTTGTTTTTTATATCTTCTTAAAATATTTTGAATACGTGATAAAAGTATTCGAGGTTGAAATGGTTTTGATATATAATCATCTGCTCCTAAATCAAGTCCTGTAATAATACTAAATTCATCACTTTGGGCCGTTAAGAAAATAATAGGAATATCATAATAAGCTTTAATTTCATTATATAAAGAAAAGCCATTACCTTCTTTTAATGAAATATCTAATAAGATTAAATCTATAGATTGTTGTTGGAGTATTTGCATAGCCTTTTTTTGACCATCAACAGCTATTAAATGATAACCATTTTCTCTTAAATAAGAATTTAAATGCTTAACGATTTGTAAATCATCTTCAACCAGTAAAATTTTTTCCATAATACCACCATTCAAATTATAACAAAAAAAGCTAATCGTGAATAGATTAGCTTAATAAGTTCTCACAGGTAAAACCAATTGAATAATATCTTCTCTTTCAAAGTCTTTAATAATAAATGGTTTCATTTCACCAGTAAATAAGACTCTCACTTTTTGTCCATTAATACTCTTAATAGCATCAGTTAAATATCTGGCACTAAATGAAATTTTTAAAGGTTCACCTTTATAGAAAGCTCTAGATAAGTTTTCTTCTACTGACCCAATTTCTTGAGAGAATGAAGATAAGATCACTGTATCCTGATTCATTGTGAGTTTAACGATATTTGTTTGTTCATTTGTCAGTAATGATGCTCTATCAATAGAATTTAATAAACTTGTGCTATCAATACTCATAGAATAATCAAAACTATCAGGAATTAAACGACTTGTATCAGGGAAAGTTCCATCAATTAATCTTGTTTGAATTAAAACATGATCAAAAACAAATAAAACTTTACGATCAGATACATATAAATCAATCAGTTCATCTTTTTCAATAATACGGCTGATTTCAATTAAACTCTTTTTAGGAATAATAATATTAAATGAAATATCAGAATCAATATTTAAAATACGTTTTGCTAAGCGATAACTATCTGTCGCAATACATTCTAAAACATGATCTTTAGCTTTGAAATTAACTCCTGTTAAAACAGGTCTTGTTTCTTTTTCACTTGTCGCAAATGAAGTTTGTTCAATTGCTTCTTTTAAATCAATAGATTTCATCTGTAAATTAACACCTGTTTTATTTAAATCAATACGAGGATAATCAATATAAGATGTTCCATTTAAATCAAAACGAGAGTTAGCTCCTTCAATTCTTGTAAGTGTTCCATCTACAATAAAAATATGTACATCTTCAGAATCAATCTTTTTAATAATTTCTAATATATATTTAGATGATAAAACAACACTACCAGGTTCAATAATATCAATATGATCTTGAATACTTGTTTGAATTGTAATATCACTATCACTACCAGTTAAAATAAGTTCATCTTCTTTTAAATCAAATTTAATACCAGTTAAAACAGGTAAGGGACTTTTTATAGAAACAGCTCTTGAAACTTTAGTTAGAGCATTCAATAATTCCAATCTTTTAATCTTAAAATTCATAAATGATCTCCTTTATATTTTATATTATTTAAATAATAACATAATAATAATATTGTGCACAATATGCATAAGTGAAAAAAAGTGACGTTTTATTCATTGTTTTTTTATTTTTATGATGTGCATAAGTTGTGGATAAGTGTGCATAACTTTTACACAAGTTTCTTTTTAATATCTTGAATAGCTTGACGATAATTCATATCTTTTTCTAATTTCTGTTGAACTTTATGACAAGCTTTCATGACAGTTGAATGATCTCTTCCACCAAATTCATGACCAATTTGAATGAATGAAATATCTTCAATGAGTTCTCTGACTAAATACATGGCAATATGTCTTGCGACAATAATACTAGATGTTCTTGATTTAGAATTAATTTGAGCGACCGTTAAATTATAATAATCAGCAACACATTTCTTTATATTTGAAACAGTTAATTCTTTTTTCTGTGTTGGCTGACTATAAGAATCACTAAAGGCTTCTAAGGCAAAATTCAAGTCAATAATATCTAATTTTTTACCACATATGAGCTTATAAAATAATAATCTTTTTAAACTTCCTTCTAGTTCTCTGACATCAGTATTAAAATGAGTGGCAATAAAGTCTAAAACTTCTTCCGTTATTGGATAATCAACATTTTCAATTTCTATTTTCTTTCTTAAAATGGCTTTAGCCGTTTCAAATTCTGGTGTATCAATACTTACTGTTAAACCAGATGAAAATCGACTGACTAATCGACTTTCCATTCCCTTTAGATCACGTGGTGGTTTATCTGAAGTAATGACAATCTGTTTTTTATTACTAATTAAAGTATTAAAAATGTTGAAAAAGATCTCACTTGATGATTCTTTTGTAGCCATGAATTGAATATCATCTATTAATAATATATCCATTTGACGATATTTATAGTTAAATTCATCCATTGCATGGTTAGCTAATGATTGAATATATTCATTCACAAAGTTCTCACTTGTTGTAAATAAAACATTTATAGATGGATCACGTTTTTTAGCGTAATTTCCAATAGCATTTAATAAATGTGTTTTTCCTAATCCTGAATTACTATGAATAAACAATGGACTATAAGAAATACCAGGTTTCATAGCAACCGCTAAAGATGCATTTTGAGCAATTCTATTACTGTTTCCAATAACGAAATTATCAAAAGTCAAATCAGGATTTAAGTGATCATCAAAATGTAATAAATGTTCTTGTTTTGCATGACTTTGTTTAAAATCTTCTTCAGTCATTAAATGTAGCTGATAGTGTCCATTTGTGACAGTATTGTAGATTTCCTGTAAATGCGTTAAATAAGGTTCTACAACATCTAAGCTCCATTTTGTATCAATGGTGATTGTCACGACACTTCCTACAATGTCTTTGATTTCTAAGGTAGTGAAAAAAGAATCAAAAGTAATTTTATCTAATCCATAATCATCAAGTTTTCCTTGGAATAAACTTAAAGTTTTTTGCCAGTTCATATCTAAATTGTTCATTTTCACCATCTCCAAGACACATTATAAAGGAAAAAGTGAATAAATAGAAGATGAAAAAAAATACGCACAAGTTATTCACATAGTTATGCACATCAAATTATATTGAATTGACGGGCTTTTTTTAGTTTTACACAAATTTCATGATATCGAAATTGTGCATAAAAAGTTATGCTATGTGCATAATTGTGCACAAAATGATTTTATTTTTTTAATTCACATAAAAAGCAACAAATAATGCACAAGAAAAATGTCGATATAAGTGAATAAATGTAGAGTTATGCACAATTGTGAATAACTTTTAAGCGTTTGTGCATAAGTTGTGAATAGACATAAATATTCCTGTTAAATGATATGCACAAATGAAAGTAAATAGAACTTTATCAGGAAAGAAAATGCTTGAATAATCAAATAATTTTCTATATTTTCATTGACTTATAAAAGCAAAACCCATATAATAATGGGGCATATGTTATTGTGTATAAAAAATTTATTATTTTGGAGGTGTAATCAATGAAAAGAACATATCAACCAAATAAGAGAAAAAGATCAAAAACTCATGGTTTTAGAGCTAGAATGGCAACAGTAGGCGGAAGAAAAGTACTTGCTCGTCGCCGTAAGAGAGGAAGAAAAGTTTTATCTGCCTAAAAAAATTCCACTTTAATGTGGTTTTTTTTCTAAAAAAATATGAAAAAAGAGTATCGAATTAAGAAGAATGAAGATTTCCAATCCATCATTAAAAAGAAAAAATCAATAGCAAACAGACAGTTTGTCATTTATTTTGATCAAAACAAAGATCATTTAAGAGTGGGAATCTCAGTAAGTAAAAAATTAGGTCATGCTGTTGTTCGAAATAGAATAAAAAGACAAGTCAGAATGATGGTTCAGCAGGTTTTTGATAACAATCAAAAGATGGATTTTATTATTATAGTGAGATATCAGTTTTTAAATCAGAATTATCATGATAATTTAGAAAGCCTTGTATCTCTATATAATAAAATAAATAGAAGGATGGAAAAGTAACAATGTATTTAGATCAACGTACAAAGAAATTTTTAAAAGCATTTGCTTTAGTAGCTGTGGTCTTCGTATTAGTTGGATGTACAAGTAATCTTGATCAAAATGGACAACTGATTGCATCACGTGCTATTAATGAGTCAACTCCTTGGAGTTTAAAGGATTTAGGTTTTTTTGATTTTATTTTAACTTATCCAATTGCGAGAGGTATTTTATTTATCAGCAATATGTTAGGTAATGTTGCTTGGGGTGTTGTGGGAATGACAATTTTCATCAATATTCTGATTTTACCTATCATGATTAAATCAACAGAGTCAACTCAAAAGATGCAATTAATTCAACCAGAAATGGAAAGAATTCAAAGAAAATATGCTGGAAGAAGAGATCAGGCCTCTCAAATGCGTCAAAGTGCTGAAATTCAAGCTTTATATAAAAAGCATAATATCAGCATGTTAAGCAGTTTTTCAACGTTCTTGACATTACCAATCATGCTTGCAGTTTGGCAGGCAGTGCAAAGAGTTGAAATATTATATACTTCAACATTATTTGGATTAAAATTAGGAATTACGCCAATATCAGCCATTACAGAAGGAGAATGGGCTTATATCGTTATTGTAGCATTGGTTGGTTTAACACAATATTTTGCGATTGAAATCAATAATATTATGTTAAAGAGAAATCCAAGATATAAGGTTTCAAAACAACAACAATCAATGAAAACAATGAATATTGTCATGACTGTTATGATTGTATGGTTTGCAGTATCAATGCCAACAGCAATGTCATTATACTGGATTACAACAAGTTTAATTACAATTGCAAGAACAGTTTATATTCAACTTTATCACATTGAAAAGAAAAAAGATAAATAAGGACTGGGCAAAACTATGAAGACATATGAAGGAAAAACATTAGATGATGTGATTCAACATGCTTGCCAAGATTTAGGAATTACTCCTGATGAATTGACATATGAAATTATTGAAGAAAAAAAGGGATTATTTTCTAAAAAAGTTGTGATTGAATGTTATTGTCAGAGTATGGTTCAGGAATATTTAGAAAACTTTGTAAGAAAGACACTTACAAATATGGAGTTCCAAGTAGAAACTGTTTCATATACTCAAGATGGACGTATTTATTGTAATATTAATACAGATAATAATTCTATTTTAATTGGTAAAAATGGGGTTATTCTAAGAGCATTTAATTTTATCGCAAGACAAGCAGTACAAAATGAATTTAAGAAAAGATTTGAAATTAGCTTAGATATTAATGGATATAGAGAAAATAGATATAGAAAAGTTTCAGCTATGGCAAAAAGACTTGGTAAACAAGTCTTACGTACAAAAATAGATGTGAAACTTGATCCTTTACCTGCTGATGAAAGAAAAGTGATTCATCAAACAATTTCTGAAATGGGTCCACATTTAAAAACTGAAAGTCAGGGAGAAGGAAAAGGAAGATTTACGACAATTTCATATGTTGATTAAACTCTATCTTGGATAGAGTTTTTTTAATTATACACAAGAATTTCATTTGTTTATGATAGAATGAACTTGAGGTGGGAATCATGAAAAGAAAAATTATAGCCATACTTGTATTGTTTATTGTTGTAATAGGAGGAATAAGTTTGAAAATGAAGCAACCTTCCTATCAATATGCAACATTAACGATTTATGGAAAACAAGAAAAGCCGATTCAATATTCCATTCACAATCAAGATAAGATTGATTTATTAGTTAAGACATTAAATCAGTCTATTCATGTTCAAAATGCTCAAAAGGATTATGAAAAAACAAAAGGACCCACATATCAAATTGAATTAGATGATCAACAAGTATATATCATCAATGGAAATTATATAATCAAAGATCAAAAAGCTTATTTATTAGAAAATAAAAAAGATATTTTTAATATATTTGATGAGTAAGAAAGCAGAAATGTTTTCTTTTTTTTTAGATATGTTATAATGGGAAAAGTTGTAGAATGGAGGGTATATTATGAAGATTATGAGAAAGTTTATACAATATTATAAACCATATAAAACAGTTTTCTTTTTAGATATGATTTGTGCCATGATTATCAGTCTTATTGATTTGGCTTTTCCTCAAATCTTAAATTATTTAAATGATACATTATATATCGCTGATCATCAGACAATTATTCAAAGTTTATTCTGGTTAGCCATCTTTTTACTGATTATGTATGCTATTCGTGCATTATGTAAATATTATGTATCAGCACAGGGACATATTATGGGTGCTCAAATGGAAAGAGATATGAGAAAAGATTTGTTTGATAAGTTTGAACAATTATCTTTTTCTTATTATGACCGTAATAATACAGGGGAAATGATGAGTAAGTTAGTAAGTGATTTATTTGATATTTGTGAGTTTGCTCATCATGGACCAGAAAATGTATTTATATCATTACTTAAAATTATAGGTTCATTTATTTTATTAATGTATATTCATGTTCCTTTAACTATCTTATTGATGATTGTAACATTATGTATGTTGTTGTTTTCATTAAAACAAAACAAATCTATGCAACAGACATTTATGGATAATCGTCAAAAGATTGCAGGTGTTAATGCATCTTTACAGGATACTTTAGCTGGAATTAGAGTTGTGAAATCTTTTGCAAATGAAGATATTGAAAGACATAAATTTGCAAGAAGTAATGAAAGATTTTTACAAAGTAAGAAAAATAATTATCATTGTATGGGAAAATTCCAAGGTGGTAATAATTTCTTTCAGGGACTTTTATATGTTACGATTTTAGTTGCTGGGGGATTCTTTATTGCTGAAGGATCATTAGAACCTGTCGCTCTTGCAACTTATGCTTTATATATTAATATCTTTATTACTCCAATTGAAGTCTTAGTAGAATTTACAGAAATGCTTCAAAAAGGTTATTCAGGATTCAAAAGATTCAATGAAGTGATGGAAACTCAAGTTGAAATTCAAGATGCTCCAGACAGTCATGATTTAGTTAATGTTCAGGGTGTTATTGATTATAAAGATGTGAGCTTTGGATATGATGATGAAAAAGTATTAGATCATCTCAATATTCATATTGATTCAGGAAAATCTATTGCATTAGTTGGTCCATCTGGTGGAGGAAAAACAACCATTTGTTCATTGTTACTTCGTTTTTATGATGTAACAGGTGGAAGTATTGAAATAGATGGTCAAGATATTAGAAAATTAACTCTCAAATCATTACGCCAATCTATTGGGATTGTACAACAGGATGTATATTTATTTACTGGTTCTATTAAAGAAAATATTTCTTATGGAAAACCAGGTGCCAGTGATGAAGAAATTATTGAAGCAGCTAAAAAAGCGAATATTCATGATTTTATTATGAGTTTACCTGATGGCTATGATACATATGTAGGTGAGAGAGGAACACGTTTAAGTGGTGGACAAAAACAACGTATTTCTATTGCCAGAATATTCTTAAAAGATCCAAAAATTTTAATTCTTGATGAAGCAACAAGTGCTTTGGATAATGAAAGTGAACGTCATATTCAAAAAAGCTTAGAAGCCTTAGCAAAGAATCGTACATGTATTACCATTGCTCATAGATTATCTACAATTAGAAATGCTGATGAAATTATTGTCATTGGTAATAATGGTATTGTTGAAAGAGGGACACACCAATTCTTATTGAATAAAAATAATGTTTATGCCAAATACTATCGTTTACAATTTGAAGGATTGGAAGAAAATGCTTAAAGAAGGACAAACTGTATATTTTATTGTTCAAGGGTTTGTTATGAATGGAAAGGTTTTTGATATTCAAATCAAAGATCAGGAATATACATTTAAAATTGAAGGATATGCAAATTGTAGTGGTCATCATGAGATTTCATCAAGACAGATTCATTATTCTATATTTTTAGATGAACAAGAAGCTAAGAAATATCAAGATTATCCTGCAATGTATCTTTCAAATCATTGTTAGTAGCACAAGAGTGCTACTTTTTTTCATAACTTCATAGATATTTTAAAAAGATATTGTTATACTATATGAAGTAGAAAGAAAGGAATTGATTCAAATGAATGATGATATTATTGTTGCTATAGCAACTTCAAGATTAGAAGCAGCTATATCTATTATTCGTTTAAGTGGAAAGGGATGTATTGCTTTTGTTCAACAGTTTTTTACTGGAAAAATCATGGATAAAGCAAGTCATACTATTACATATGGATTTATTAAAGATCAAGATGAAAAAGTTGATGAAGTTTTGGTTAATATATATCGTGGACATAGAACTTTTACGGGAGAAGAAATGGTAGAGATTAACTGTCATGGTGGTATCTTTATTACTCAAAAGGTTTTGAATCTTTGTTTAAAGATGGGTGCACGTATGGCAGAACATGGAGAGTTTTCAAAACGAGCTTTCTTAAATGGACGTATTGATTTATCACAAGCAGAAGCTATTAGTGATTTAATTAGTGCTAAAAATGATTATGCTTCTCAATTAGCATTAAGAGGAATTCAAGGCAATATCAGTCATTTTATTGAAGATTTAAAAGAATATCTCATTCAGATTATTACACAGATAGAAGTTAATATTGATTATCCTGAATATGAAGATGTTGAAGAATTAACAGCTGAATCTTTACTTCCTAAAAGTATACAATTACAAGAAAAAATGAATCATATTATTGATTCATCTAAAAATGTTCATTTATTAAAAGATGGTATTTCAACAGTGATTATAGGAAAACCTAATGTTGGAAAATCAAGCTTGTTAAATGCTTTATTAGATGAAGATAAAGCCATTGTTACAGATATTGCTGGAACAACAAGAGATATTGTTGAAGGAACGATTCGATTAGATCATATTGTTTTAAATATGATTGATACAGCCGGTATTAGAGATACTGATGATGTTGTTGAAAATATTGGTGTTCATAAATCAAAAGAACTGGTTCATAAAGCAGATTTAGTATTATTGGTATTAGATGGTTCTCAACCATTAACTCAAGAAGATTATGAATTATTAGAGTTATCAAAGGATACACAAAGAATTATTGTCATTAATAAAAAGGATCAGGGAGAAATCAAAGATATTGATGGTATTGCAATTAGTGCTAAGAATCATGATATTGAACCATTAATTCAAAAGATTAAAGCTATGTTTGAATTAGGACAAATTACTTCATCACAAGATGACATTCTTGCGAATGCGAGACAAATTCAATTATTAGAAAAAGCAAATCAATCATTAAAAAATGCTATTCAAGCAATGCAAGAATATGTGCCAACTGATTTAATTGTTACAGATTTATATGAAAGTTGGGAAAGTTTAAAAGAGATTTTAGGAGAAAGAGCAAAAGAGGACTTACTGGATGAGTTGTTTAAACGCTTTTGTATAGGTAAATAATGTGAAAAAGTATCAGTTTTTAGCAGAAAGATATTATAAATTTTTTAAATATTTAAGAAGAATAGGGTTAATAAGTGTTATTGTTTTCTTAGTTGTAACAGCATTTAATAGAGGAAATCAGACTTTATCGCTGATTAGTTACTTTGCAATACTTGTTACCTTAGCATGTCTTTTGGAATGTGTTATTCTCTATATTCTATATCTGATATTTAAAAATAAATGAAAAGGATGAGTTGATTCATCTTTTTTTCTTGAAATGACTTGAATATTCAATCATATCATTTCAAAAAAAGAAAAGAGCATATTTTCTAATGAAAGAGTGTTATAATATGCAAGCGAAGAAATGGGGAGGAAAATCATGAATAAAAGTTATGAAATTGATATGTGTCATGGTCCATTATTAAAACAAATTATTATATTTTCTGTGCCATTGATGCTATCAGGAATATTACAATTATTATTTAATGCAGCTGATATTATTGTTGTGGGGAGATTTACTGGCAGTGATGCATTAGCAGCCGTAGGATCAACAAGTTCATTAATCAATTTATTAGTGAATCTGTTCATAGGAATATCGGTTGGAGCCAATGTTTTATTTGGAAGATTTTGTGGGGCTCACGATGATAAAAATGCATCAGAAACAGTACATACGGCTATTTGTACTGCTATTTATGGTGGAATTATTATGATTTTTGTAGGTCATATATTTGCAAGACCACTTTTGGAATTAATGGGAACACCTCAAAATGTGATTGATTTATCAACAATATATATGCGTATCTATTTTATTGGTATGCCTGGTTTTATGGTTTATAATTTTGGGGCAGCCTTATTACGAACTGTTGGGGATACCAAAAGACCACTTTATTATTTAACTTTTGCAGGAATTATTAATGTTATTTTCAATTTAATCTTTGTTATTGTTTTTCATTTAGGTGTTGCAGGAGTCGCCATTTCAACAATGATGTCTGAATGTATATCAGCAGTATTAGTGTTAAGATGTTTAATTCATGCTGATGGTGTTTTAAAATTATCTAAAGATCAATTACGTTTTCATAAAGATAAATTAATAAAAATGTTGCAAATTGGATTACCTGCAGGATTACAAGGAATGGTATTTAATATTTCAAATGTTTTAATTCAATCATCAGTGAATTCATTTGGATCTATTATTGTTGCTGGAAATACTTCAGCAAGTAATATTGAAGGATTTGTCTATACGGCTATGAATTCTATTTATCAGACATCCTTAAGTTTTACCAGTCAAAATATGGGAGCAAAGAATTATTCAAGAGTGAATCAAATTCTTGTGAGATGTTTAGCTGTTGTTAGTATCATTGGATTTGTTTTAGGTTTTGGAGCATACTTGTTAGGAGATGTTTTATTAACTATTTATTCAACTGATCCACAAGTTATTTCTGCTGGGCTTATTCGTTTAAGTATTGTCAGTGCATCTTATTTTTTATGTGGTATTATGGATGTCATTGTAGGAAGTTTAAGAGGTATGGGTTATTCCATGATGCCAATGCTTATCTCTTTAACAGGAGCCTGTTTATTCCGTGTTATTTGGATATTTACAGTCTTCCAAATGAATCATTCTCTCTTTGTTCTTTATATTTCTTATCCAATTTCATGGATTTTGACATTAAGTGCTCAAATGATCTGTTACTTAAAAGTAAGAAAACATGCTTTTGTATAAATCAGCTTATAAAGCTGATTTTTATGCAAAAATCTAACCCTAGATAAATGTTGGTAACTATATTTAAAATATATTGATTATATGGTCTTAAATGAAAATTCAGTTGTAAAGTCACTATATCTTAGCTCACACATGGAGTTCATGATCTT
>NZ_NFLD01000031.1:0-36100 GCF_002160725.1 Massilimicrobiota sp. An142
TTCCTCCCGTTCACACCTTACGATGGATACCTTGTCTTTGGCTAGTGGTTGGTAGTACGAAACCTCCACAGTGGACTTTCACCACCAAGTTTTATGCCATGCGTGGCACACGCAAAAAACATAGAGGTTCAATGTCCTCTATGTTTTTTCTTTTTTTGTTTAAGTTGATATTGTCCCCTTTCGTTTTCATCATATCATAACAAAAAAGGCTGTAAATAGCTTTTATCTTGCAAGTCCTTCTTCAATAGCCTTTTTTGCAACAGCCTGAGCTACAATCTGACTCACACGTGGATCTAACGCATTTGGAATAACATATGTTGGTGATAATTCTTCATCACTCACAAGTGAGGCCAAACCATGAGCCGCTGCCAATTTCATTCCTTCACTAATTTTTCTTGCCCTTACATCCAAAGCCCCTCTAAACAATCCTGGAAATGCCAAAACATTATTAATTTGATTTGGATAATCTGAGCGTCCAGTTCCCATGACGGCAACACCAGCATCAATAGCATCCTGATAAGGAATTTCTGGTTCAGGATTTGCCATCGCAAAAACAATTGGATTTTCTTTCATACTTTTGACCATTTCTGGTGTTAAAACACCTGGTGCAGAAACACCAATAAAGGCATCAGCTTCTTTCATAGCTTCTGCCATTGTCATACGTTTCGCTTGAGAATTTGTGATTTCAGTTAGTTCCTGAGTTAAAAAATCATATTGATCATAATCTTCTCTTGTGACAATACCATTGATATTAAATCCATATATTTCTTTAACACCCAATGCATGAATCATTTTGATAATAGAACTTCCTGCTGCACCAGTTCCACTTACCACAACAGTAATATCTTCAATTTTCTTATGAACAACTTTTAATGCATTCAATAAACCAGCTGTAACAACAATGGCTGTTCCATGTTGATCATCATGAAAGACTGGAATATCTAATTCGTTGATAAGTGTTCTTTCAATTTCTACGCATCGTGGTGCACTAATATCTTCAAGATTAATACCACCAAATGTTGGTGCAATAGCTTTAACTGTACGAATAATTTCTTGAGGATCTTTTGTATCTAAACAGATAGGCACAGCATCAATATTTCCAAACTTTTTAAATAGGACTGCTTTTCCTTCCATAACAGGCATAGCTGCTTCTGGTCCAATATCTCCTAATCCTAAAACTGCAGTTCCATCGCTGACAACAGCAACACTATTTTGTTTCCAAGTATATTTATAGACATCATCTTTATTTTTCGCAATCTCACGACATGGCTGAGCCACCCCTGGTGTATATGCTAATGATAAATCATGACTTTCTTCTAAAGGGACTTTTAACTGTACTTCCAGCTTCCCTTTTGTTTTTTCATGTAATTCTAATGCTTCCTGATATATATCTTTCATTTTTCTCCCTCTTTTCGTATCTATTATGCCATAGTTTTTACAAAATGAAAAGCAGATGTTTCCATCTGCTTTTATAATGTTGTCATCATAACAGTCATTTTACCATCATATGTGACTTCTTCTTGATCACTACATATAATAAAATGATCTCCCTTCTTCACTTCCATACCTTCCAATGTTCCTTCACCTTCAAGAATACTTACCAATTGGAATGGTTTATCATTAGTAATTGTATTTTCCCCATCCATTCTATAACAATCAACAGTGAAAAATTCACTTTCTACATATCTTGTTTTAGAACCATGATCTAAATGACTATTTGTAAAAAGTTTATTTGTTGCTAAATCAGCAGGTACATTTGTGACATCAATAGATTGTTGAACATGTAATTGTCTTTCATTACCATTTTTATCTTTACGATGATAATCATAAACACGATATGTAATATCAGATGATTGTTGAGCTTCATAGATTAATGAACCACTACAAATCGCATGTAACGTTCCAGATGGAATATAGAAGAAATCTCCTTTATTAATTTCAAAAGAATTTAATAAATGGTCATAATCATCATTTTCAATTGCTTTTACAAATTCTTCTTTTGTTTGAGCATGATGTCCCATAACCATTTTTGTTCCTTCATCAGCTTGTAAAACATACCAACATTCTGTTTTCCCTAATGAGTTTTCATGTTTGGCAGCATATTCATCATTAGGATGAACTTGAACTGATAAGTCATCTTTTGCATCTATAATTTTAACTAATAATGGGAATTGATCACCATTGACATTTCCAAAAAGTTCACGATGATTTTGCCATAACCAAGAAACAGTTTTTCCTTGATATTCTCCATCACTAATTGTACAATCACCATTTTGGTGTCCAGAAATAGCCCAACACTCACCTGTGCTATCACTTGGGATATCATAACCATAAACATCTCTTAATTTATGGCCACCCCAAATCATTTCTTTAAAAACTGGTTGAATCTTTAAAATATGTCCCATAATCATCTTCCTTTCCTATATATTTTAAGAATTCTTCAATTTGATTTTCATGAAAAAGCTGAATACCACATTTTTGACACATTCTAGCAAAAACACCTTGTCCTTCGATTAATTGATGTTGAAATGATCCATCATAGATACCATCACAACCACAACTTGGACTTCTAAACTTCAACAATGCCACTTGAACATCATTTTTAATAAAGATGTCTAACGCTTTTTGAGCACCCAAAATATATTCAGTAGTCACATCCTGATGATTGATTGTTTCAACTTTAAAGGGTTCCAAAGATTGAATTTCAGCAGGATCTCTTGGAATAGGTAATCCTCCTAAGACCTCTGGACAAACTGGTATAATGGAATGTCTTTTATCCATTTCTATCAAAATATCAAGAGGATGGCTCTTTCCACTATATGTACAATTGACACCTAGCAAACATTGACTAACCCCTATTTTCATTTTGAATAAGCTCCATAATTTCATAAGGATTGTCAACAATATAATCAGCTCCAGCATTTTCCAATTCCTGTCGCCCTCTAAATCCCCAAGTTACACCAATAGAATCTATATCAGCATAATATCCTGTATCAATGTCCACCTGACTATCACCTATAAAAAAACAATCTTTTTTATCAAGTCTCATTTCCATCAATGCCATATAAGTTGATTGAGGATCAGGTTTGACAGGATATAAGTCCTGTTGTCCATAGATAGCTTCAAAAGTATCAGGAAATAGATGTTCTACAATCTGAATAGCTAAAGCATGTGGTTTATTTGTTACAACAGCTAATTTTATATTTTGCTTTTTTAAATAAGCAATAAGTTCTTCTATCCCATCATAAGGTATTGTATGATCTAAACAATGTTCGCGATATATTTTTTGGAAATCTTGCAGACAAACATCCAATAAATCTAGATGTTCTGGACCTAAAGCTCTTTCCATCAATTTCTTAACACCATTACCAACAAACATATTATATTGAGAAATATCATGAGTTGGTAAATGATGTAACTTTAAGACTTCATTTGTAGATAATGCTAAATCTGTGATGGAATTAACTAAAGTTCCATCCAAATCAAAAAGACATCCTTTTTTCATATAAACCCCCTTTCACATTATAACAGTATTGAAAAAATAATGAAAGATGTTATAATGATTTTATGTCAAATGGGGTGAATTTATGCAAGATAATCAATCAAGAAAATATACAGACATTTTTACATTTATTGGTTATGTGATTGGATTTTTATGTATTCTTTGGTACTTTATATTTGGAGGAAATCCATTCTTACCAGTAATTGGTGTCATTATTATTTTTATAGGACGTTTTGTTGGATATGGTATTGATCGTATTATTGATTTAAAAGAAAATAAATAAAGTGATAGATTCCCTTATGGTCTATCACTTTTTTTATGTTTTATTTTTTTCATAACTAAAATCAAGCAAGTGATTAATGCTCCTATAATAAAAATGATAACAGCATAATAAGCTATTCTTTCCATCATTGATAGCTCAATATCTTCCGTTAAATGCATATCATATGAATAAAGCAAATAATCATCATTATAGATTGAAACTGTCCCTATCTTTTGACCACTTTTCATAGGTGCTACTAAAAAAGTCGATGTATCTACTTGATAAGATAAATCTTTCGTCGATATATTATTATCTATAATGATAGATAAAGTTTGTGGAGCTTGATATTCATAGCGAAACTGAAAAGATTGTAAAAGCCAATAATCAGCAATCGTTTCATCTTTTTTATAAAGAACAATTTCATGATAATGATCATGAAGATATTGACAAACTGTAATTGCATCTCTTACATGATTTTGAGTATATTGCCCACTGGCATATGCTGTCACTAAAATAAATTGATGTCCATTAAAAGTCATGGTACTTGCTAAAGTTAATTGCGCTTCATCTGTAAAACCACTTTTTGCACCATCAATTTGTGATATATCCAAACCATAACTCATATAACCTCTTTGTAAAGATGAAGACCACGTATGATTTTTCATTGAACTGGTATATGTTCGTGCATTAAAAACATCTTCAAACGTTTGATTTTGCAAAGCATGATGCAAAATCATTGCCATATCATAAACGGTTGTATAATGCTCATTATGATGTAATCCTGTTACATTCATAAAATGAGAATTCTTTAGATTTAATTGTTCTACCAACTGATTCATAGCCATAACCATCCCATCAGTAGAACCATATGTTAAACGTGCTAAGGCATTGCAAGCATCTGCACCAGATGGTAATAATGCACCATAAAGCAAATCCTCATATGTTACCAGTTCTCCAGCGTAAAATCCAGCTATTGTGGCTCCAGCCTCAAACAGTCCATCCAAATCCGCTTGTGTGATACGTACCTTTTCATGTATATCAGTTATTTTATCTAATGCTAAACTCACTGTTAAAATTTTTGTCATACTTGCCGGATAGATTTTATCCTGACTTTTTTGATCTAAGTAAACCATTTGAGTTTCCTGATCATAAAGATAGGCATATTTTGAGTGTAAAGAAACTTGAAAATTTTCACTTGCATGGATTGGAACGATTCCAAGACATACAATCATTGTAATTATACAAGTTATTATCTTTTTCATTTTATTTCTCCTCTTTTTAAAAAAGATAGCTTGGTTTCTGAAATGACAATAGCAATAAATATTAAAATAAATCCTAATAAGATTTTAAATGTAAGAATTTCACCATAAAAAGCAATTGAAAATGCGACTCCAAATACAGATTCCAAAGATAAAATCAATGAAGCATTACATTCACTTGTATATTTCTGTCCCGTTGTCTGACAAAACATTGTTAATGCAGTAGCAAATACAACAAGATAAAGAATCTGCAAATAAATAGATGGCTGTATTTGCGTTATAATAGATAAATCTTCAGTTAATAAGGCAAAAACAAATGAAATCATGGCACCACCCATAAACTGTAATGATGTGAAAGCTCCTCCATCAATTCCTTTAGAAAATTTTTTGATCAGTAAAATATGACAGGCATATAAAAAACCACCACATAATGTGAGAAAATCACCTATATTCATAGTTAAATGTTCATCTAAAGATACACAGCCAATCCCTAAAACACAAATAAAAGCTGCAATGAAATTATAAATATCTGGACGTTTATGATAAAACAGCCATACCAAAAAAGGAACAATAGCACAATAAACAGCTGTTAAAAAAGCATTTTTACCAGGTGTTGTATAGTTCAATCCCCATGTCTGTACATAATAAGCTGCAAACAAACAGCATCCCGTTAACAAACCACCTTTGATTTGCTGAAAATTGAGTTTTTTTATTTTTTTGATAAATATAAGTGATAATAAAATAGCTGCCAATGAAAATCTAAAAAACAACAAGACTGCCGGTGTTAAAAAATCAACAGCGCTTTTCATAACAATGAAAGAACTTCCCCAAATCAAAGCAGCTATAAGCAACAATAAACTTCCTTGAAATTTTTTTTCCATTTCAATCCCCTTTCAAAAATAAATGGTACGTATCGTACCATTTATTATTTATCCATGGATGACATCATGACAACGAGGACATAATTCGCCTTCCATTTCTGATTCTTCAAAATAATTCCAACATCTTGGACATTGAACACCATTAAATTTTTCACTATGAATATAAGCTGTATCATATTCTTCAAGATCTGTAGAATCATTGACTAACTGAACTTTAGCGACAATAAACAACTGTTTTAAGACATCTGCTAATTTGTCCATATCTTGATATGAATCTTTTAAGCAAATAGTCACTTTTGCTTCCATATTAGATTTAATTTCTTTAGCATTTCTTAATTCTTCTAAAGATTTTAAGACATCTTTTCTTAATAATAAGAAACGATCATAATATTCTTTAATTACTTCTTCATTGTCTACTGGAAGCAATTCAGGTTTTGCTTCTAAGAAAATAGATTCAGCTTTATTTTCATCACAATGGAAATGATCATGTAATTCTTCACTTGTAAAGACAAGAATTGGTGATAATAATTTCATCATTGTTTTTGCATAATAATATAACACTGTTTGAACCTGTCTTCTTCTTAAGCTATCAGCTTTTTCAATATAAAGAATATCTTTTGTAAAGTCCATATAGAAAGCACTTAAAGTGTTTGTAAAGCAATTTAAAATTAATTGATTTGCTTCAGCAAAATCATATTGATTAAAGGCTTCTTCATAACCTTTCATTAACTGATTTAATTCAACAAGCATGTATTGATCAACACCTTCAAGTTTTGAGATTTCAATCAAATCACTTGCTTTAAAATCAGAAAGATTCCCTAAAACAAAACGCATTGTGTTTCTAATCTTACGATAATTTTCAGCAACTTGCTTCATAATATCATTAGAAATACGAACATCAGATTGATATGCAACTGAAGTTGCCCATAATCTTAAGATATCTGCACCATATTGATTGACAAGTTTAATTGGATCAACTGTATTTCCTAATGATTTAGACATTTTATTTCCTTTACCATCTAAAACAAAGCCATGTGATAATACTGTCTTATAAGGCGCTTTATCATAAACTGCTGTTCCAATAATCAATGATGAGTTGAACCATCCACGATACTGATCACTACCTTCAAAGTATAAATCAACTGGATAACGATATCCTCTTTCTCTCATGCATCCTGTATGAGAAGATCCTGAATCAAACCATACATCCATGATATCTTTTTCTTTTTTAAAGATACCATTTGGTGAATGTTCATTTGTATATCCTTCAGGTAACAAGAATTTTTCATCTTTTTCAAACCAAATATTAGAACCATACTGTCTAAATAAATCAGAAATATGTTTGAAAACTTCTTCTTCCATAATTGGTGTCCCATCTTCACAATAAATAATAGGAATTGGCACTCCCCAGCTTCTTTGACGAGAAATACACCAGTCACCACGATCTTTAATCATGTTGTAGATTCTAATATGACCCCATTCATTTAACCATTCAACATGATCAATTTCATCTAATAATTTTTCTCTAATCTTATCAATTGAACAGAACCATTGGTCAGTTGCTCTAAAGATAATTGGTTTTTTTGTACGCCAGTCATGAGGATAACTATGTGTAATGAATTCAAGCTTTAATAACACTCCTAATTCATCAAGTTTTAAAGTGACTGTTTTATTAGCATCATCAACATATTGACCAGCTAACCATTCACCACAGTCTTCCATCATGCAACCGTGTTCATCAACATTACAATAAATATCTAAACCATATTTTTGACCAACAATAAAGTCATCCATACCAAATCCAGGAGCAGTATGAACACATCCTGTACCAGCTTCAGCAGTAACGTGATCTCCTAAGATAACTAATGATTCACGATCATATAATGGATGTTGACAAGTAATCATTTCTAATTCTTGTCCCTTAAATGTTTTTAAAATCTGTTTTTCTTTTAATTCAAATTTTTCCCATAAAGAATCAACAAGTTCTTCTAAAACAATTAATTTTCCTTTTTCACTTTGAACAAGTGCATACGTATAATCCGCATTTAAACAAATCGCAAGGTTTGCTGGAATTGTCCAAGGTGTTGTTGTCCAAATCACAAAACTTGTATCTGTATCTAAAATACCTTTTCCATCTTTAACCTGGAATTTCACAAAAATAGTTGGACTTTTCACATCATGATATTCAACTTCAGCTTCTGCTAAAGCTGATTCACTTGATGGTGACCAATAGACTGGTTTTAATCCTTTATAAATTAAACCATCCATCGCCATCTTTGCGAAAACATCAATTTGATTGGCTTCAAATTCTGGTAATAATGTTAAATATGGGTGGTCATAATCAGCAAATGTTCCAACACGGATACATTGTTCTTTTTGAATTTCAACTTGTTTTAATGCATATCCATAACATTTTTTTCTAAATTCTGCTGTACTTAATTCTTTACGATTGACACCTAATTTTTGAATAGCATTTTCAATTGGTAAACCATGTGTATCCCATCCAGGAATATATGGTGTATACAATCCCTGCATGTTTTTATAACGACAAATCACATCTTTAATAATTTTGTTTAACATATGTCCAGTATGCATATTTCCATTTGCATATGGTGGACCATCATGGAAAACAAAATCATCATGTCCTTGATTTTGTTCAATGACTTTTTCATACATATGCGTTTCTTGCCATCTTTGAACGTAACCTGGCTCCTTTTTAGGAAGATTTCCACGCATTTCAAAATCTGTTTTAGGCATTAATAATGTGTCTTTGTAATTCATTGTATTCCTTCCTTTCTCAAATAAAAAAACGTCCTGTTAAAGGACGTGATGACGCGGTACCACCTTTATTCATATCTTAAAGATATGCTCTCTATATCTTAACGCGATGAACGTCTTATCCTACTTGATTTCAGATAAGCTACTCTTAGGCTGATTCATTATAAGTTCCCCTTATTTGCTTTTCACCAACTGCAAACTCTCTGTAAGTTTTCCTTATAAACTGTCCTTGTCATTGTATTTGTTTTCTTGTTCTTCTTTAATTAAACTGAAAATTTCAGATTTGTCAATAGTTTCTAGCATTTCTTCGCTCATTTTTACAACATTTGCTCTAAAATCAATAGCTTCCTGTTTAAACGTATCCATATCTTTTGACAAACCACGCACATATTCCATTGATTCTTTAAGAATCATATTGGCATTTCTTTTGGCTTTTTCAATCAATTCACTTGCTTCTTTTAAAGCCAAACGCGCAATTTCTTCGTTAGTTTTCTCATGTACAGATATTTGTTTTGTAAGTAAAGTGTTTTGTTCTTTTAATTCAGTCATTTCTTCTTCCATTGACTGAATCCTTTCCTTTTGTTTTTCAATTTCCTGTTTTAATTCACCAATACGATCATTGACTTCAGCAATGTTATAACCACGAAATTGCTTATCAAATTGTTCCAATCCTTCCACCTCACTTATAAAAGTATCCACTTACAACATAATTTCCCTGTCTTGTTTGCTTATTTTCATCCACAATTTTAACACGTCCATGATGTTTGAAAGATACCATATCACTATTATGACACAAATAACTCACTTCTTCAACAATTTTATAATTGACTTTGACATGCCCATTACGAATAGCTTCACTAGCTAAAGCACGTGGTACTTTAAACATCGTTGATACCACTTTATCCAAACGCATACTCGATAAAATAAAAGAACGAGATGTATAGTCATGTACAATTTCAATATCTTCATGACATTCTTGAAGCTTTATTTTTGATTTTTTTATTTGTTTTAATGTTTGGATAATATAAGGATAAGTTTGTTTTGTACAAGCAAAAAAACAACGCTCTCCATCAAAAATATCACCAACACACTCCCTTTTTATACCCAAATTCATTAAAGCTCCTAAAATATCCTTGTGCTGAATGCGTCCAAATTGCCGGCGATATATGACTTCAACCAATTGAATTTCAAAGTCAGACTTTTCAATTTCATAAAAATCTGGACAAATAATCATACGCTGATTTTCAGCATTTGTAAAACCACCATAACTTAAGACTTTCAGTTCTTTACCGATAACACTTCTTACTATCTCCTGTTCATGAGGATTATAAAAAGGTGTTAATACCATTCTTTGATGATGCAGTGCCTGAAATTGATAGTCTAAAATTTTCTTAACAAAAACTTCGTCGCCTTTAAAATGTTCTAACATCATTCAAAAAGAAAGTATTAGCAAGTTTTTCACTTACTAATACTTGTTTATTCATCAGTTTCAGAATCATCCATTGTAATATTGCCAGAAACGCCAATATTCTTAGGAGTACATAAGAAAATTTTAGGTCCGATTTGTTGAATATCTCCTTCAATTGCAAAAATAACACCACTTAAGAAATCAATAACACGTTTAGACTGTTCTTTCTGTAAACGATGCAAATTGACAACTGCAGCTCTTTTTTGTTTTAAATACGTTGCAATTTCTTGAGTTTCACTATATGCACGTGGTTCAAATAAAATCAAATGACTATCTTTATTTGCACTTAATGCTTTCATAGCATCAGTTGTTTTTGTAGATTTTGCTTTTTCAAATAAACTTGTTGATTTTACACTTTCTTCTTCAGTATCTATTTCTTCATTTTCATAAACGTCATCATCATCTTCTTCAAAAAACCATTTTTTTACTTTTTCTCCGTATCCCATGAGGTAACCTCCTTACAATCTTTATATAATTATACCATATAATGTGTATGAAAAAAAGAGGAAAATACGGGAAATATCACCTTCTTCATCCCATTTATTGACATTCAACATGTACCAAAATAACATCTTCACCAATGGTAATAATATGTTGAATAGGTATAACCAAAGCTGGTGGTCCTTTAAAAAAACATATGAATTTAAATGCTGAAAAACGTTCAACAATTAAAGCCTGTATACATTGACAACAAGGATCAATTTCCAAATCAACAACATAACCAATCTTACAACCTGATGAGGCATCAATGACATCTTTACTTTGTAAAGTTAAAAAGCGCATTTTATCACCACTTTAATATATGCTTTTATCCTATCATATATTTCTTTAAATGTGATAAAGCCTGTTTTTCAATACGAGAAACTTGTGCTTGAGAAATCATTAAATCTTTAGCAATTTCACTCTGTGTTAAACCTTGAAAATAACGTTCATGAATGATTTGCATTTCTTTTTGATCTAAATGATGCATGGCTTTTTGTAAATCTATTGTCTTTTGAATATCTTCCATATGACTATGGTTATCTGGTATCTGACTTTCTAAATCAATGGGTCCATTGCCATCATTTTGGACTTCCTGTGATAATGATGTCACACTATGAGTAGAAGACAATGCTTCAACTAACGTATATTCATCAACATTTAAACGTTGAGATAATTCTTTTATAGATGCTTCTCGATTATATTTTTTCATATATTCTTCATTAACCAAAAGCGCTTTATAAGCAATATCTCGTAACGATCTTGGTATTCGCATAGGAGAATTTTCTCTTAAATAACGTTTCATCTCACCTTGTATAAGCGGAACAGCATATGTTGAAAAACGAACTTCTAAATTCGTATTAAAATGATCTATGGCCTTCATTAAACCAATTACTCCAACTTGAAATAAATCATCTAAATTATTCACTCTTTGTTGGTATTTTTGAACAAGTGATAAAACAAGTTTTAAATTAGAGAGAACCAATTTTTCTTTTATACAGGAATCATGATTTTGATGATATGTTTTCAATAATTCTATTGTTTGTTGATGAGATAATTTTTCATAATTTTCAATATTTGTTCCATTCAGTTCTACTTTATATTTTGACATGGATTCAACTCCTCATATCAGAGTTTCACCATTTTATTTGACATTATTCATCATCTTTCAATTTATTTCTTAATTTTCTAATAATTTTCTTTTCAAGTCTAGATATATATGATTGTGAAATACCTAATATTTCTGCCACATCCTTTTGTGTTAATTCCTCATGACCAATCAAACCATAACGCATCATAAGAATCTGTTGTTCTCTTGGATTTAAATAATGTAAAGCATGATAAAATTTTTCTTTTTGATCATTATGTTCTATTTCATCTTGTACAATGTCTTTGTCCGTACCAATGATATCAGATAATAATAATTCATTACCATCATAGTCAACATTCAATGGTTCATCTAAAGAGATTTCTTGTCTGAGTTTATTATTTTTTCTTAAGAACATTAAAATTTCATTTTCAATACAACGTGATGCATAAGTTGCTAATTTAATGTTTTTATCCATATTAAAAGTATTCACTGCTTTCACTAATCCAATCGTTCCAATACTAATTAAATCTTCTATACTACCATTTTGCATAGAATCATATTTTTTAGCCACATAGACAACGAGCCTTAAATTATGTTCAATTAATAAATCCTTTGCTTTTTCATCACCATTTTGTAATTTCAATAAAGCTTCTTTTTCTTCTTTACCTTTTAATGGTGCTTTTAAAACATCATGTCTACCAATATAGAAAAGTGATTTTCTTTTTAATACCCATTCCTTCAATAATAATAAGATCATAATAACCCTCCCATTAACTGTTGATTTAAAATGCAATCATACTGATTCGATGATATAATTCCAGCATAAACATCGTGTAATGTTTGATGATGAATTGTAATATCAGGCAATAAAATTAAATCAATTTTTTCCTGCTGACTCGCAGTTTCAATGCAAATATTATCAATAACAGTATAGTCACCGGCAAATCTTTGATTGATAAAAATAACTGGATAACCATGATATGTGACCTGATTACCATTATCAATAAAACCATAACATTGGTGTCCTTGAAAACAGACTTTAACCATTTGCTGATGAATACGATGACGGCATAAATCTATATAAAAATAGCTAATCAAAATAACTAGAATGGCAATAATCATGATATAACGCATATGATAGCCTTCCATCAATAAAACACCTTGAAAAATAATAGACGATGGCAATAACCATTGAACAAATGATAATATCGAAAAGTATATAAAAAGATATACAGGATAATATATATAGACAGACCGTTTAAAATAAAAAAATGTCAATATAAAATCATATAAAAGGATAAACCCAGTAAATAAATCAATAAATAAAAAAACAAATGAAATATTGTAAGTCAAAACATATAGACATAATCTTTTCTTGGTTATGCGTATATTTAATAAAAAAGATAATATTTCAAAACTCAGTAATATTAATAAAGCATTCATAAAATACGTAATTTCTATATAGACATTCATTTTTTCCACCCTCTTTCATTATAGAGAAATGGAATTAAAAATGATGTCAAAAAAAGATTGAAAGTACTCTCACTTTCAATCTTTCATTTTGACTATTCACTTGCCATAACATCCAAACGATGACGACGTTTCATAGCGTCTTTTTCACATTTATCCATTAATCCTTCAGCATGTTCTGGATTGACTTTAGATAATTGTGCAAATCTGTTTTCACTTAATAAGAAATCTTTGAATTTTGTGAAATCAGGTTCTTTAGAATCTAACTGTAATGGATTCTTTCCTTGTTCTTCTAAACGAGGATCATATCTTAATAAGTTGAAGTATCCACATTCAACAGCATGTTTTTGTTGTTGTTGATGATTTGCAAGACCACCTTTAATACCATGTTCCATACATGGAGAATAAGCAATAATTAATGATGGTCCATCATAAGCTTCAGCTTCTTTGAATGCTTTAATTGTTTGCATTGGATTAGCTCCCATAGCCACTTGTGCTACATAAACATGTCCATATGCCATAGCAATCTGTGCTAAATCTTTCTTGGCTACTGTTTTACCACCAGCAGTGAATTTAGCGATAGAACCAGCTTGTGAAGATTTTGAAGATTGTCCACCAGTATTTGAATAAACTTCTGTATCAAGAACTAAGATATTAACATTTTGATTATTAGCGATAACATGATCTAATCCACCATAACCGATGTCATAAGCCCATCCATCTCCACCAATAATCCATTGAGATTTAGTGACAAGTTCACCCTTCATATCTAATAATTCTTTGATACCTTCACATTTTGAAGCTTCAACTAAAGATACTAATTGATCATAAAGTTTTCTTTCTTCAACTCTTTGACCTTTGACATTTGCATATTGTTCTAATACAGTTTGAAGTTCAGGTTCACATTCAGCTTTATTTGCTTCAATGATTTCTAAGATACGTTTAGCCATATAATTTTCAGCTAATTTCATACCAAATCCATATTCAGCATTATCTTCAAATAATGAGTTAGCCCATGCAGGTCCTTGTCCATTTTCATCAATTGTACAAGGTGTTGATGGTGTAGAACCACTATAAATTGAACTACATCCAGTTGCATTTGCAATTCTCATATCTGCTCCAAATAATTGAGAAGCCAAACGATAATAAGGTGTTTCACCACATCCACCACAAGCACCAGATACTTCAAAGTATGGACGCATAAATCCAACACCTTTAACTGTTGTTGTTGGGTAGCGATCAGCTTTATATGTCACTTTTGAATAAATATGATCAGCTAAAGAAGCATGTGGTAATTCTTCTTTTACTGGCACCATAGATAAAGCTTTCTTTCCAGCTTTACCTGGACATTCAGTCACACATAATCCACAACCAACACAGTTATCTGGAGAAACTTGAATACGATAAACCAATCCATCTACATTTCTACCAATTGGTTTTAAAACATCATTTGAAATATCTTCTGGCATAGCTTTCATTTCATCTTCATCAATTAAGAAAGCACGAATTGTTGCATGAGGACATACCATAACACAGTTATTACATTGGATACAGTTTTCTTTTTCCCAACGTGGTACATCAATAGCAATCGCACGTTTTTCTTTAATAGCAATACCAGATTTCATTGAACCATCTAATTTATCCATAAATGCAGAAACAGGTAAATCATAACCATCTAAGGCATTGATTGGTGCAACGAAATTATCAAAGTAATCATCACCAGTTCTTGCTCTTGTAGCAGTCACTGTTAAATCAGACCAGCTTGCATCAACAGGAACTTCAACAATAGCATCTTTTCCTGCATCAATAGCTTTGTAGTTCATTTCTACAACAGCATCACCTTTTTTACCATATGTTTTCTTAGCCATTGCTTTCATATATTCAACAGCTTTATCAACTGGTAAAATTTGTGGGTTTAAAGCAAAGAATGCAGATTGAAGAATTGTATTTGTATGTCTTCCCATACCAATTTCACTAGCGATTTTTGTTGCATTAATGATATAGAATTTAGCATTTTTATCAGCTAATTGTTTCTTTAATTTATTTGGTAAATAATCAACAATTTCTTTTTCATCAAATTCTGTATTTAATAAGAATGTTCCACCATTCTTTAAGTTTTTCAACATATCATATTTTAATACATAGTTATCTAATGAACATGAAATGAAATCAGCATTATTGACATAATATGTTGCACGAATTGGTGTATGACCAAATCTTAAGTTAGAGCGTGTAGCTCCACCAGCTTTTTTACTATCATAAGCAAAGTAAGCCTGTGAATATAAATCGGTATGATCTCCAATAATTTTAATTGAAGATTTATTAGCAGATACTGTACCATCTGATCCTAAACCATAGAATAAGCATGAAGTATAATCAGCATTAACATGGAAATCAGGGTCTTCTTTTAATGATAAATGAGTTACATCATCATTAATACCAATAGTGAAAGATGTAAATGGATCTTCATCTAATAAATGATCATATACAGCTTTGATTTGACCAGGTGTTGTATCTTTAGATCCCATACCATAACGTCCACCAATAACTTTGATGTTTGTATCTTTTAATACAGAGCATACATCTAAGTATAATGGTTCTCCAGTTGCTCCCATTTCTTTTGTACGATCTAAAACAGCAACTTTTTCAACAGTATTTGGTAAAACTTTTAATAGATATTTTGGTGAGAATGGACGATATAAATGAACTTTAATCAATCCAACACGTTCACCACGTTTATTCATTTCATCAATTGTTTCTTTAATTGTTTCAGTTACAGAACCCATTGCAATGATTACACGTGATGCATCACTTGCTCCATAATATGTAAATGGCGCATATTCACGTCCAGTAATTTCTGAAATCTTTTTCATGTAATCAGCAACAATTTCAACAACAGCTTCATAATGTTTATTTTGTGCTTCTCTACCTTGGAAATAGATATCATCATTTTCAGCACCACCACGTTCAATTGGATTTGTATGTGGATTTAATGCATTTTCTTTAAATTTCTTTAATGCCTCTTTATCTAACAAGCTTTCTAAAACATCATAATCCATAACTTCTACTTTTTGAATTTCATGAGAAGTTCTAAATCCATCAAAGAAATGAATAACAGGAACGCTTGCCTTAATTGCAGTTAAATGAGCAATTCCTCCTAAATCCATAACTTCTTGAACGCTATGAGAACAAATCATAGGCGCACCAACTTGACGACATGCATATATATCCTGATGATCACCAAAAATATTTAATGAACGTGTTGCTAAAGCTCTCGCAGCAACATGGAATACACCAGGCAATAATTCACCTTGAATTTTATACAAGTTTGGTATCATCAATAATAGACCTTGAGATGCCGTAAATGTAGTTGCTAACGCACCACCTTGCAATGCTCCATGTACAGCTCCAGCAGCTCCAGCTTCTGACTGCATTTCGATAACATTAACTGCTGATCCAAAAATATTTTTCTTTCCTTGAGCAGCCCATGTTTCCGCATTTTCAGCCATTGGAGAAGATGGTGTAATTGGATAAATACTTGCAACTTCACTAAATGCATAAGCGACATGTGCAGCAGCAGTATTTCCATCCATTGATAAATACTTTTTAGACATAATTTTCTTTCCTCCTATATCATATAGTATACTCTTATCAATAAGAAATTTCCACATGAAAAATTTATTTTCATCATAAAGAATCGAAAATTTTAATATTTTTGATTTCTCAAAAAATACACTTTTTTTATAATATAAAAAATGATAGAATAATGTCGAAAAATGAAAGGAGTTACTCATGAAAAAAAGAAACTGTTTTATTGGTCAATCGGGAGGCCCAACCGTTGCGATTAATGCATCTTTGGCAGGAATTATTCATGAATGTATCAAAAGCCAAAAATTCGACCATGTTTATGGGATGGTCAATGGAATTATGGGATTGTTAGAAAGCCGCTATATGGATTTGGGAGAGTTATTTAATGATTCACAAGCTTTAGAACAATTAAAACATTCTCCTGCTATGTATCTTGGTTCGTGTCGTTATAAACTACCCAATTATCAAGATGATCCTCAAACTTATGAAATATTATTCCATACTTTTGAACAATTACATATCACAGATTTTTATTATATTGGTGGTAATGATTCTATGGATACAGTTGCAAAACTATCAGCTTATGCCAAGTCTATTCATTCCCCTATTTGTTTTATTGGTATTCCTAAAACAATTGATAATGATTTAATGGGAACTGACCATACTCCTGGTTTTGGTTCAGCTGCTAAATATGTTGCAACTTCTATGCTGGAAATTGCTTATGACAGTTCAATTTATAAATTAAATGCTGTTACAATTGTTGAAATTATGGGGCGTAATGCTGGATGGTTAACTGCTGCCAGTGCGCTAGCAAGAACACAATGCAATGAAGCACCTGACCTTATCTATTTGCCTGAAGTTCCGTTTTCAACGCAAAAATTCTTAGATGATATTCGTAAAGTTTTTCGTCATAAAAAGAATATTATTATTGCTGTCAGTGAAGGAATTAAAAATGAAAATGGAGAATATTTGGATGCTGATTCTAAATATACAAAACGTGATGCTTTTGGACATGTTTTGCATTCTGGAACTGGTAAAGTCCTAGAATCATTAGTTTATCAGGAATTCAAATGTAAAGTGCGTAGTATCGAATTAAATGTCCTACAAAGATGTGCTATGCATATTGCTTCAAAAGTTGATTTAGAAGAATCATTTCAAATTGGACAAGCGGCTGTTCAAACATCAATGGAAGGACACAGTGGTGTTATGATGACTTTCCAACGTGTTCAAAATCAGCCTTATCAAGTTGAATACACCTATAAGGATGTTCTCAAAATTGCCAATTTAGAACAACGTATTCCTGTTGAATGGATCAATGATGAACATAATGATATCACTCAAGAACTTTATGACTATTTAATTCCATTGATTCAAGGCGAAGTTGCGATTACATATGAAAATGGTATTCCATGTTATAGTGATATAACACATTTACGTTATAAATAAAACATAAAAAAGAGATTTCACATCAAGTGAATCCCCTTATTTGGACATTCAAATAAGGGAGCTTCATTTCATAAAATCTCTTTTTATTTATTTCCAAAAATATATTGGAAAATAAATCTCTGATACCATTTCAATGATTGACTATATTGACGAATCCATTGTTGATAACAGTGAAGGAATTGAAACCATTCTTCATCACTTATTTCATGAGAAGAATATTTAGCTTTATAAGCAAGATTCTTTAACTCTTCATCATCAACATTATGCCAAGAAGATAATTTCCTTATTTTTCTATAATAAGTTAAAACTTTCTGATTGTTATTCATACGTCTTGTTTTGATCATCATCCAATGTGTTGTCAAATAACGATAAATAACAATGAATATAAAGATTCCAAATAATCCAGCAATAATCCATATATTTTGATGAGATGATCTTGTTGTAACATCTAAATCTACAGGTGTATCCTGTATTGTATCTTCTTCAGGCTGTGTTGTTGGCACATCACTCGTATTTGCTGTCTGCTGATTTTGACTTGCTATATCATCAAGAACATCACTGATTTCTTCGATATTTCCTGCAGGTGTCATTTCATAAGGAATCCAACCCTTCATATTTTCATAAACTTCTATCCAGGCATGCGAACGATATTGAGGAATTTTGGCTTCACCATTATGAAAATCACTTTCTAGCATTGTATACCCTCTTACAAAGCGTGTTGGAATACCTAACTCCCTTAACAACAAAGCTCCAGCAGTCGCAAAATGAGTACAACTTCCTTTATGATTTTCAAACAGAAAGTATTCAACAAAATCTTTATCAAAAGGTAATGTTCCTGCATTCAAATCATATTCTGCTTGCTTAGCTAAAAGTTCCTGCACCTGTTGGACTGTTGATGCAATATCAAAATCATATGGATATTCAATATCATTTTCATATAATAAACGCGATAATTGTTGTTCTAATTCATCTGGAACATCTAAATAATGTTGATACACATAATCTTCATATTCTTCATCATACTGTTCAGAAATAAAATAGCTATTTTCATCTAGTCCTAATTGAGGATCTTCTTCATAAAGATATAAAACATCCAATGAATCAGAAGTACTTTCTATATATGAATCAAAAAGAACTGGATACTCTTGAACATTATCAATAAAATAGTATGGTACAAATTGAAAATCATATTGACGTTGTGGTAGAATTTCAACACTTTGAAAAGATGGTAAATAATTCAACATTAAAAAATCGCTATACATAGTTAAAGACTGACTATTATCATAATTTTCCGTAACCTCATGCCATTCATTATCACTGTAATTGGCAAGCGAATAAGCTCTCAAATAAGAAGAAAAAGGAATATCAGATTGTACTGTTAAAGCCAATCCATTAGTAAGTTGCACATTGCCTGTAGGTAAAGAACCATCAATATCACGACTCATACCCGTTTGTGTAGCTATTCCTAAAGGATTTCCCTTTCCGTTAGCAATCCAATCAATCATTTGTGATAAAACCGATGATGATTCTTGTTGAAACAAAGGATTTCCCTCTAAATAAGTAGATGCAGTTACAGACATTATACATAATAATATAATAATCACAATCTTTAAGGTATATTGTTTTTGCTGATATTTTAAAGCCACTGTAAATAATAATGCATAACAGATAAAGATAATAAAGCAATAACTCTCTTGAGAAGAAAGTTCATGTTTGATAAATACTGGAAACATAAAGAGAAAAATTAAACTGATGATTTTAATTAACGAAAAATGCATTGTACATACAGTTGACACAATCAAATAGATAACTGGCAACCCAATTATGAATATAATAACTTGATAAAACATATCTCGACTATATAATTCTAAAGGAAGTAATTCATCAAATTTTAAGAAATAATCAAATTCAATAACAGATTGAAGATTATTGATAAAATAATGACACTCACTTTGAAATAATATAATCAACACTAATAATAAAATGATAAAAATGAACACACATGGTTTTTGAGGCATTGTCTGATATTTAATAAAATAAAGATAAAATCCTATTCCTATCATGCCTAAAAGAATAATACTTATATATGTGTTTTCAGGAAAATATAAAGAATGATCATAATTTCCTATCAAACCCATACATCCTAAAATAATCATGAAAATATTAATGATATGGATGATGTATTGTTGAAAAAAGAAGTTGATTGTTTTTTTCATAAATGATACACCTCCAGATTCTGTCCCTTTATTTGATAAAAAGAACGTGACATGAAAGATTGATCTAAAGTTTTGATAGGATTTTTCATCATCCATCGAATAGTAGTCGCAAGATTATCAACAGAATGTATAGATTGCACATGCATATTTTGCACATCACATGAAGTTACAATTTCAAAAGTAATATTCTCTTTTAATAAAGAAATACATAAAGAATAAAAATAATCAAACTGTAAATCATAGAATGTATTGTTTTCTTTATATTCTATCGCAAGAGTAAGATTTTCGTGAACAGGTTGGCTTCCCACCTTAACAAAAAACTCTTGAAACTTTGATGACATATTCCAATGAATATGCTTAAGTTCATCCCCTTCACGATATGTTCTAATCTCAAAAATTTCACTATAATCATCGCCTTTTTGATCTGTCAAATAATTTTCTCCTTGTTCATCCAATTGATGAACCTGATGAACAGATACATCTACAAGATGGTAATGTGGCATTACATCAAATGAATTTTGTATGGATACAGTTTTTGAAAAAGAAAAACATTGTAATAAATCAAAACATTTTATTTTCTGAACCTGAATCGTATAATGACCACAATGAGGACAAGGAATCTCTACATCTACTTGCTGATCATGAAGACATACGCTTTTTTCAGCTACAATTTGAGAAAAAGCATCTATCATTTGATATTCAATTATAATCTGACCACATGGAATAGGTGTAACACTTTGACGACAAAAACTTAGGTTAATCGTTTCCTCACGCAAACAATATGCTTGTTGCATTTTTATTGAGATTGTTGATTTTCGCATTGGGATAATGCTAAGCAATAAACATATACATATTAAACTAAAAGCCATCAAAAACAATAAAAATGAAAAATACCCTGAAACAAAACGCCATAATCCATATAAAAAAGCAAGAAAACAAAAATATTTTAATAAGTTTTTCATACTTTTAATTGAGGTTCTCCAACTGATTCTAAGATTTCATCTACAATCTGATATGAAGAGACTTTGTTCATTTTAGCTTCATATGTCAGTATGAAACGATGAGCCAAAACCATTGGTGCAACATATTGGACATCTTGTGGAATCACATAATCACGGTCATTTAAAAATGCATAGGCTTTAGCCGTTTTCATGATAGCTAAAGAACCACGTGGTGATACACCTTGTTCAATTTGAGAATGTGAACGTGTTGCAGTAATAATTTGCATGATATAATGATAAATATCATCATGAACATATATCTGATCAATCATCTTTTGATATTGCAGTATCATCTCAGGCGATAAAACTGATTGTATATCATCTAAAGGATTAGATTTTTGACGTTGTTTCATCATTTCTATTTCCTCTTCAAATTGAGGATAACCTAAACTTAATCGACTCATAAAACGATCCATTTGAGAATCAGGCAATAGTTGCGTTCCAGCAGAGCCAAAAGGGTTCTGTGTAGCAATGACACAAAATGGCTGAGGTAATACATATGTTTTTCCATCTACAGTCATTTGTCCTTCTTCCATTAACTCTAATAAAGCTGCCTGTGTTTTACTAGATGTACGATTCATTTCATCTGCTAATAAAAGATGACAAAAAGCAATTCCTTCTTTATATTCAAATTGCTGTGTCTGTGGATTATACATCGTAAATCCAACGATATCACTTGGCATAATATCTGGTGTTAATTGAATACGGTGATAATCTAGCTGTAAACTTTTTGATAATGCTAATGCTAGATTTGTTTTTCCAACACCAGGAATGTCCTCAAGCAAAATATGTCCCCTAGAAAGTAAAGTAACCAATATTTGAATAATAACCTCATCTTTCCCAATAACAGCTTTTTTGATTTCATTGACTGTTTGTTTCATTTCTTGATTCATATCTTTTCACCTCATTCTATCTTTTCTTTAGTATAACAGATATAAAATCATTTCAAAATAAATAATAAAAAAAGAAATCTATTTTTCATAAATTTCTTTTTGATATCCAATAATAATTTTTTCACCATCAATAAGCAATGGACGCTTGATTAACATACCATTTTGAGATAATAACAATGCTGCTTCATCTTCATTCATATCATTTATTTTATCTTTTAAATTCATTTCACGATAAAGTTTTCCAGATGTATTAAAAAATGGTTTGATTCCTTTTCCATTTTGACGTATCCAACAAACTAATTCTTCTTGAGTCGGTGTTTCATTGACAATATCTCGTAATGTCACATCTATTTCCTGTTCTTTAAGCTTTTTTAAAGCTTTTAAACATGTACTACAACGTGGATAATATATAAATTCCATTTATGCCACCTCCATTAATGATAAAGCAACTCTTTTTTTCTTCAAATCAACATCATATACATATACATCTAAAATATCTCCAACATGACATACATCTAAAGCATGTTTCACTTTATGAGATGACATTTTAGAAATATGTATTAAACCATCATTTTTTAATCCAATATCAACAAAGGCACCAAAATCAACAACATTTCTCACAACTCCCTGTAATTTCATTCCTTTTTTCAAATCTTCAATTTTTAAAACATCTTTTCGTAAAATAGGAACATTATATTCATCACGAGGAGAGCGATGTGGAGATATAAAAGCTTCTATTAAATCTTCAGCCAAATAAGAATCTAAGTGTAAATCTTCTTGAATCTGCTGAATAGATACTTGTTCAATCACATCTTTTGCATGTTTTGTACCAATATCATTTTTTTGTAAATGAAGATATTCTAAAAGATGATTCGCATCATTATAATTATCTGGATGGATACTCGTTTCATCTAATTTCTCATTACCAGATAGAATTCTTAAAAATCCAACAGCCAATTCATATGTTTTTTCTCCAAGTTTTTTTACATTTTTAATTTGTTCACGAGATGTAAATTTACCATTTTCTTCACGATATTTCACAATATTTTTAGCTGTAGACATTGATAAACCAGATACATATTGTAGTAATGAAGGAGACGCTGTATTAATATTAACTCCTACCTGATTGACAACTTTTTCTACCACAAAATCTAACTGTTCTGTTAATTTCTTTTGATTCATATCATGTTGATATTGACCAACTGAAATAGCCTTTGGCTCAATTTTAACAAGTTCTGCTAAAGGATCTTGTAAACGTCTGGCAATAGAAACAGCTGACCTTTCTTCTACCTGATAATCTGGAAATTCTTCCTTAGCAATTGTACTTGCAGAATAAACGCTAGCTCCCGCTTCAGACACGATGACATATTGTACATCTAGATTATATTTCTTAATAAACTGCGCTATAAAGCTTTCTGTTTCGCGACTGGCAGTTCCATTTCCAATAGCAATAATTTCAATTTGGTATTTTTGAATCATAGACAGTAATATTTTTTCATCCTTAGTGTAATCATCTTTAGGTATAGTAATGAAAACTTTATGAATATCTAACACTTTACCAGTTGGATCAATAGCTGCTAATTTACATCCTGTTCTAAAAGCTGGATCAACCCCTAATACATATTTATCTTTCATTGGTGCCTGTAATAAAAGATTTTCCAAATTTACTGAAAAAACATTTAATGCCTGTTCCTGTGCTTTTTCTGTTAATTCATTACGAACTTCTCTTTCTACAGATGGGAAAATCAAACGTTTAAATGCATCTTTAACAGTATCTTCAATAAAGGTATCTAGCGACGATTCACGTCTACGCATAACACCATTATAAATATATTGAATAAAGCGATCTGTATCAATATCAATAGAAACCGTTAATACCTTTTCTTTTTCAGCACGATTAATCGCAAGAATTCGATGTGATGCAATATACTGAACCCTTTCCTGATAATCATAATACATTTCATAAATCCCATCTTCTTGATCAGGATTTTTCTTTTTGACATGAGAAGAGATCATACCTGTCTTATAAATCATATCTTTTGTATATTTTCGATAACGTGGTTCATCACTTATTTGTTCTGCAATAATATCTTTGGCTCCATGAATAGCTTCTTCAATAGTTAATACTTGCTCATTTAAATATTTTTGGGCTTCTTTTTCCAAATCGAAAGTTCTAGGTAATTTTAAAATCGATTGAGCCAATGGCTCTAATCCTTTTGCCTTAGCAATAGATGCCTTAGTTTTCTTTTTCTCTTTAAATGGTCTATAAAAATCTTCAACTTCACTTAATTTAGAAGCATTTAAAATATTATGTTTTAATTCTTCAGTTAATAAACCTTTTTCATCAATTAAACGAATAACATCATCTTTTCGTTCCTGAAGATTGACCTGATATTCATATACTTTTGAAATTTCTCTAATTTGTTCTTCATTTAATCCACCTGTTTTTTCTTTACGATAACGTGCTATAAAAGGAACAGTAGCTCCTTCTTCTAATAAAGATAAAACATTTTGAATTTGTTGTTCTTGAATGGATAATTCTTCAGCCATTTTTTGTATAATTTCTTGATTCATAAAAATCCTCCAATAATAAAAAAACACATTGATAAACAATGCTCAATCAATTGGTGCATCTGATGAGACTCGAACTCACACGGATTAAATCCACTACCGCCTGAAGATAGCGTGTCTACCAATTCCACCACAGATGCGTAAAACAAAAATGGTGCAGGCGATGAGATTTGAACTCACACGGAAATACTTCCACTACCCCCTCAAGATAGCGTGTCTACCATTCCACCACGCCTGCAATTAGTGTTTATATTATAACAAAAATCATATTTCTATGCAATAAGGAATAGAGAATTCACTCTATTCCTTAATCAAATCATAAATAGCTTTTGCATAGATAGCTGTTGCCTTCATTAAATCATCAATAGAAATTTCTTCATTATTTTGATGAATCTTATTATCACTATCTGGGAATTCAATACCAAAAGCAACACAATTAGGCATTGTTTTGGCATATGTGCCACCACCAATAGCCTGTGGTTGATGATTATGATCACCTGTAAATTCAACATAAGCATTATGCAACTTTTGAATCAATTCACTTTGAGGATCTATATATAAAGCTTTTCCTAAATGATGTGTTTCTTTTAATCCATAAATGTTAAGACATTTTTGCATTTTTGCTGTCAACTGTTCATCTGTCACTTCATGAGGAACACGCATGTCTATAATCATATTAACATGTCCATTCTTGTAATTGATAACCCCTAAATTCACTGTTAATGGACCCATTAATCCCGTATAAGCAATACCTAATTTTTCCCCATAACAATCATTATAAAAATATTGATCAATAAATTGAACTAATTGATTTTGTGATATAGTTGATAAATAATGACACATATATACAGCCCCATTAATTCCTAATTCTGGTGTAGAGGCATGAGCAGATTTTCCAATCAAAACAAGTTTTGTATGATTTCCTTCTTCTTCAACATATCCATCTAATTGGTGAGCAGATAAATATTCAGCAAATGATTCTCTATATTGTTTATATGAACCTGTTAAATAAGCTTCACAAACTTCTGGAACAATATTTGCTCTATTTCCAGAATAAAGTCCTATTAAATTATCGTTTTCAATTTCACCAATTATTTTAAAATTAACACCTGCTTTTTCTCCATAGACAACAGGAAATTCTGCATCTGGTGTAAACCCCATTGAAGGATAAGGTTTCTTTGTAAAATAATATTGCATACATTTTGAACCATTTTCTTCATTACATCCAAAAATCACTCTTGTTTTCATTTTTACAGGTAAATTTAATTCATGAATAATTTTAGCAGCATAGTATGCAGCAATGAGTGGTCCTTTATCATCAGCAACTCCTCGCCCATATAACTTTTCATTTTTTAAAGTTGCTGCAAATGGTTCACTGTTCCATCCACTCTCATTGCAAGGCACAACATCCAAATGTCCTAAAATACCAAAAGTTTCTTCTCCCTCCCCTATATCAATATGTCCTGCATAACCATCAACATTTTCACAAACAAATCCATCTCTCTCACCTATTTCTAACATAGCATCTAACGCATCACGACATGCTTTTCCAAATGGTTGTCCTTCGTTAGCTGTTGTTTCATCTAAAATAGATGGTATTTTACATAATGTCTGTATATCTTCTATCATTTTATCTTTTCTTTTATAGACTTCTTCTAAAAAATCAATCATTTTAAAATCACCTCTCAATTATTATAGCAAACATTTTTAATAAAACGATACTTTTTGTAAAAAAAATGATATGATATATAAAATGGAGGGAATAAACATATGGAAAATATCAGATTTCATATTACCGTCAAAGCTATTGTCATTTATCATCAAAAAATCCTGATTCTCAAAAGAGTACGTCCTTCTAGTGATGGACTTGGTTTTTGGGAACTTCCTGGAGGTGGATTAGAATATGGTGAAACACCACACCAGGCTCTTATTAGAGAATTAAAAGAGGAAACAAATTTAGATGTGAGAATCATCAAACCAGTGTATACTTTTACAGCCGTTCGACCTGACTATCAAACCGTTGGTATTGGCTTTTTAGCTATTCCAACCAATGATCATGTTCAAATCTCTCATGAACACACTGAATATCGTTTTGTTTCTAGTGATGAATTACTTAATTATGTTGATCAGAAAATCTATGATGACATTATTACAACACTTAAAGAATATGAATCAATGAATATTGAAGATTAAAAAATCAAGGTTACCCTTGATTTTTTCGTTCATAATAATCTTTTATAGCAGAAATTGATTTCTTTTTAAAACTTATATACATATATCCAAGTACCGCAGTTGATACAACAAATAGAGCTGTTGTTCCAATAAATACATATGTTAATGTATTATCATTTTTTTCTTCAACAGGAGTATATTTTTGTAATGTCCCTTCAGTATCTTCATATGTATATAATTGAGTTTCCCCAGCTTCATTCATTAAATAGACAAGTGTGTAATGTGATAAAGCCTCATCTTCAAATTTCCATCCATTTAATTCAACATCACCAATTTTAATAGTTACTGTTTTTAAATCTTGGATAGCTTCTAAATTATCTGGGGCATCCATAAGAACATATGTTTTTCCATTAACAGCTACAGTTTGATATTTACTCAAAACTTTATTATTATCTACATCATAAATATAAAATCCTGTGCTATCATCTTCATTTTGTAAATATAATAAAGTCAATCCCATATCTTTATTTTGTAAAGCTGTCACATCTTTATTGTCAATTTTTATTGTTGATTTTTCAAATCCTTTTGGCACATCCGTTTTAGATAAATCATTTAAAATTCCTAAATTTTGATCTCCTAATTTCACAAATTGTGTTGGTTTTTCCGTCACATAAACACTAATCGTATAAGTTTTCTTGCTGCCATCTTCAGCTTTAACAGTCACTGTAAAATTATTTTCACCAATTTTTAACTCTTTTTCTCCAGTTCCTGAAACACTAGCTTTACTATCTTTAGCTTTAGCACTTATAGTTAGCGATTCTGTTTCACTTGTTAAATCAACTTTATATGTTGTTGTACCTGCTGAAAACTTTGGTGATAAAGTTCCTTCAGAAACGCTCAAAGAAGATAAATTCTTTTCACTTGATTTTTTTACTTCTGGTTCTTGAGTTGTTGTACTTTCATTACTTGAACTACTTGAAGAACTAGAACTACTTGAATTACTTGAAGTATTATTTGTTTTAGCAACAACTTTTACTGTCAAAGAGGATGAAAACGATATTGGTTCATCATCTACTGTAATACCTATTCCTGTATCTATCAACTTAATAGTTGCAGTTCCTTCAGACTTTGCTGTAAACTGAACTGTTTTTGATGCAGAAGTAAATCCGTTTTCTGAAACAGACAAATCAGCTTTCTTATACAATGAACCAGATCCTGAAAGTACTGAATTATTAGAAGAGGTAATATTTCCCTGTATGATATACATTCTGGAAGCTGATACACTCGCAGTCACACTTATTGTACTTCCTACAGTTACTGTAGTTGGCCCAGACAAAGAGCTAGATGCAGAAATTGCTTTTGCATCAATAGGAAATGCAAACATTCCAAAAATTAAAATAAAACACAATAATATTTTTTTCATAAAAAACTCCATTCATTAAAATTTAGTACCAAAAACTATATATTTTTCTAACTTCAATAAATCACTTGTTGTTATTTTTCCATCATTGTTAATATCAGCAGCTTCTTTTTGTAGAGATGTCAAATTATTTTTAGTAGAATTAATAATATATTTTTCTAATTTTAGCAAATCACTAGATGATATTTTCCCATCACCATTTACATCTCCTCGTGTATAAGATGTAGGACTATCAGATGTACTACTATCACTACCATTTGTAACAATTGTCATATCTGATGCAGGAATATATAAATAATCTCTTGAAAAACTATATTTATTATCCCAATCCGTATCAGTACGAGAACTGTTTAATGCTGTATCACTTTGAATTTTATACCATTTCTTACCAGATGCTGTAACAGTATCTAAAATAATCACTGGCAAATTATAAGTACGTGGACTATTACCACTTCCTAAAGTATGTGTTACAGTTGAATTAGGTTCTTTATAAAGCTTATAGCTTTTTTGCTGCCCATTAATAATACCAATTGTATATTTATTATAATCACTTCCATAATTATAATAATAATTAACACTTGCAGCTTTTTCTCCCCAATATGGGTCAGATGCATAACGCACATTGATACCAGACAATTTATCTCCTAAATGTCCACCATTATAACGCCAATCTTCGTTGTCCAAGTAACCATTAGAAATAAATTTTTCTGCATGATATTTTATACTTGTTTGAGGATTTGCATATCCATTAGCACCATAATAAGGATTATTATCTACTGCACCATGTCCAAATAAATTATTTTTATCTTGAGCGATTCCACTTGTTCCCCAAGCACTTTCATTTCCAGATACACCAAACATCAATAAAGCATTAGTACCATATGTATTTTGATTTTCAATATAATATTGTCCCATATTTTTCATTTTTGAAGAACTAGAACCCACTTTATCATTTGTAATAGTATCCAAATTATATGGAGTTAAAGTTGTTTTAGAACGATGAGAAAGGAATTGATAGTAATTATAGAAAGGATTAGATTTATTAACAGCATTAGGATAAGATGTATTACTGTTTTGATAGTCCTTAATCATTGTTGGATAACTTGTATAGAAATAATGTCCATCATAACTATAATATTTTGTTCCTTCATTTAAGTAACTTGGCTTTTTTCCAACTCTTTGTGCACTAGAACTTTCTGAACCATAAAAATATTTATGATATAAGTAACCACCTTCAACATAGTAATGAGAAATATTAGCACTTTGATAATCAACAACTGTCACATCACGTGCATCAAAATCCATTACTGTCCCTGCTTGTTTTGCACGAATTTTTCCGTTAACAGTTCCAATATAGGCTGCATCTTTTGCATAACTTCCTGTCGTATAGCCATCATATCCAGTTAAAACATTTTTATAAGTTAAATATTCATTTCCATCATGACCTTTAGAGTTTAAATACACAACTCCATATTCAATGGCTTTTGTATTTTCTTCAACAGAGTATGTTGTAACAGAAAAGGTTCTTGCACGCAATTTTGATTTTGTTTTAACCTTATTATCCAAAGCTTCCTGAGCTTCTTCTTCATTTTCATAAGTTGCTATAACTTCTTTATCATCACCAGTTTTAGCAACCAAATTATATTCTTTTGATTGTTCAATAATTTCTGAGTTGTCGTTTTCAATATCATCAAAATCAACAATAGATGTACTTCCATCTTCATTAATAACAGTAAAATAGTCTGTTACTTCTGGTCCTTTTGAAGAACTATCTTTTGCCTCAACAGAATTTTGATTTGAAACATTTATAACTAACCCTATAACTAATGTTAATGAGATAACTAACATACACAATTGACAGATTTTTTTTCTCATTAAAACACCCCTTCTTTCATTACATTCCAAATAAAATTATATATGAAGATCACATAAAATTCAATTGATTTTAGGCTTTTTCAACAAAAAAAGACGATTTTATTAGCAGATTTCCCATAATCTGCTAATAAATATCATCTTTCTTTTAAATCTTCCAAATTATAAGGTGTTTCCTGATAAACATAGTAATTTAACCAATTTGCAAAAATCAAGTAAGCATGAGAACGCCATTTGACTTGTATTTCATTATTGACATCATCATTCAAATAATAATTTTTTGGCATTTCACTGATAATATCTGGATTAGCCAAATCCCTTTTATATTCCTTATCTAAAGTATCAGGATCATATTCAGGATGTCCAGTCACAAAAAAACGTGATCCATCTTTTGAAGCAACTATATAAACCCCTGCATCCTTTGATTCAGCTAAAATATCTAAGTCATCTATCTTTTCAATATCTTCTTTAGATACACTGGTATAACGTGAATGGGGTGCATAAAATTGATAATCAAAACCTCGCAAAATTTTTCTTTGCATTTTTTCAACATTCGTATGATGTAGATATACACCAGTTAATTTATGTGGCAATAAATACTTAGAAACACCATAAAAATAATGCAAAGCTGCCTGCGCTGCCCAACAAATAAAGAAACTGCTAAAAACATGCGTTTTAGACCATTCTAATAATGTTGTCAATTCATCCCAATAATCCACATCTTGAAATTCAAGTTTTTCAACTGGTGCTCCTGTAATAATTAAACCATCATATTTATTGTCTTTAATATCATCAAAAGTTTTATAAAAAGCCAATAAATGTTCTTTTGAAACATTTTTAGATTCATGACTTGCCATGTGAATCCAATCTACTTCAATTTGTAAAGGTGTATTAGATAATAATCTTAATAATTGTGTTTCCGTTACAATTTTGGTTGGCATAATATTTAAAATTAATAACTTTAACGGTCTAATGCGTTGTGTTGTTGCACGTGTTTCACTCATAATAAATATATTTTCTTCTTTTAATATTTTAGCAGCAGGTAAATTATCTGGTATTTTGATTGGCATAATTATTTCCCCTCATTTCTCGCTTCATTTTATCATATTTCATAAAAGACTTGAATATCTTTTAAAAAGAAATCAACTCATTAAAAAGCTGAATAATAAATGCATCACTCATTCCTGCTAGATAATCTATAATACTTTTTTCAAAAGCATGAGAATCATGGATAAAATCATAAACAATATGATTATGATATTCTTTTTTTCTCGAATAATTTTCTATAACAGCGTATTTTTCTAGCCACGCTAAATAATGACCAATTAACTTTGGATATTGTTTTAAATCCTGCTTTAAATCTTTAATAAAATCATTATGATTTTTATAATCATATAAAAAATCAAAAATAGAATGCAAAATTAAAGACACATATTTTTCATGAACTTGAACCCTTTTAATTAAATAAATATTTTGATAATTGAATTTCATAATAAATTTCATTTTATCAAAAGCTTCCTGAGATAAGCCTATTCCTTTTTCTACACAAGAATTTTCCACCACATCATGTATAAAATAATTAACAACAGAACCATTATTAATCGCATGAAATTGATAATTCCCCATTTGATTTAATTGTGTTCTTAATTCATCAATTTGAGATTGTGTTAAAACATTTAAACGTAAAGCATCTTCAATATCTCTAGCCAAATAAGCAATTTTATCAGCCATCTTTACAACACATCCTTCATATGTCCATGGATTGTATTGTCCTGCATATTGATAATCATTAAGATTGATATATTCTTTTCTTCTTTGAATATATTTTTGATTCATTTCTCCACAATGAGATATAATTCCATCACGTACAGCATATGTAAGATTTAAATTATGCTGATAATGGTTATTATCTTCTAATAATTCAATATGATCAACAAAATGCAAACTATTTTTTTCATGCCAGAACTTATCTAAATCATGAGATTTAGCAATATCAGTCAAAATAGTTTCACCACCATGCCCAAAAGGAGCATGACCTAAATCATGTCCTACTGCAATGGCTTTTGTAAGTTCTGTATTTAGACCCAGTTGATGTGCAATTGTATATGAGATAGACTCAACCAGATTGACATGTTCACTGCGTGTACAGACATGATCATCTTCGACAGCAAAAAAAACTTGTGTTTTATGTTTTAAACGACGATACGCTTGTGAAAAGATAATTCTGGTATAATCTCTTGCAAAATCACTTCTTAAGTCATATCTTCTTTGATATATATCTTCACACCTTTGTACAGCCAGCTCATATTCAGAATGTCCTTCAAACATACCATAGTCACTGAATTTTTGTTTTTCCATTTCTACTACCTCTCATTTATGATATATTTATGTTATACTAAAAAAGAGGTGAAAGCAATGAATACACAATTATTTTTACAGCAAGCCTATGAATTAGTGAAAGATGAGGAAAATATCACTGCTAACCTGGCAAATATGTCTGCTTTCTTAAATGAAATCATTCCAGATATTAATTGGGTAGGATTTTATCTCGTTGATAATCACGAACTCATTTTAGGTCCTTTCCAAGGTAAAGTAGCTTGTTTAAGGATTCCTATTGGTCAAGGTGTTTGTGGTAAAGCAGCTTTATTACATCAAACAATATGTGTCGCAGATGTACATCAATTTAGTGGTCACATTGCTTGTGATAGTCGTAGTAAAAGTGAGATTGTTATTCCTATAATCGTACAAAATGAATTAATGGGTGTCTTAGATATTGATTCTCCCTATTTTAATAGATTTACTTTAAATGATCAGGATTTTTTAGAAAAAATAGTAGAAATTATTGCTGAATATATTTTTAAAAAAGGACAACGTTCACAATGAACACTGTCCTTTTTACATTTTAAATTCTATTGTATGTTCTATTTTTTAATAACTTTTTCAACTAATTCAACAACTTCTTCCATTGTTGTACAATTAATTGCCTGATTAGCTAAATCAGCCATTTCTTTTTGAGATAATTCTCTAATTAATTTTCTTTGTGCCAAAATTGAAGTTGCAGACATTGAGAATTCATCTAATCCTAAACCAAGTAATAATGGAGCTGCCATTGGTTCTCCAGCCATTTCTCCACACATACCTGCCCATTTTCCTTCTTTATGTGCTGATTCAATAACATGTTTAACCAATCGTAAGATTGAAGGGTTAAATGGTTGATATAAATAAGATACACCTGAAGACATTCTATCAGCAGCGAATGTATATTGAATTAAATCATTAGTACCAATTGAGAAGAAATCAACTTCTTTAGCAAATTGATCAGCTAAAACTGCAGCAGCAGGAATTTCAATCATGATACCAACTTGTAAAGTATCAGATACTTTAACACCTTCTGCAACCAATTTTTCTTTTTCTTCCATTAAGATACCTTTAGCTTTTCTAAATTCTCCTAATGTCGCAATCATTGGGAACATGATTCTTAAATCACCGTAAACAGAAGCTCTTAATAATGCTCTTAATTGAGTTCTAAAAATATCTTCTCTTTGGAAGCATAAACGAATTGCACGTACACCTAAGAATGGATTCATTTCTTTAGGTAAATCAATAGCTTCGATTTCCTTATCTCCACCAATATCAAGTGTTCTTACAACAACAGGTTTACCAGCCATACCTTCTAAAATTTCTTTATATACTTCAAATTGTTTATCTTCACTTGGTAATTCAGCAGATTCCATATATAAGAATTCAGTTCTAAATAAACCTACACCTTCACCACCATTTTCTTTAACACCAGCTAAATCTTTTGGTGAACCGATGTTGGCAACTAATTCAACATGATGACCATCAGTTGAAACTGTTTTTTCATTAACTAATTTCTTTAATTCTTCTCTATATGCAATATATTCATCACGTTTTTGAGTATATTCTTTAATAGTATCTTCATCAGGATTGATCATAACAACTCCTTCAATACCATCAAGAGCAATCATATCTCCATCTTTAACTTCATCAGTCACTGTTTTACAAGCAACAACAGCAGGAATTTCCAAACTTCTTGCCATGATAGCAGAGTGTGAAGTTCTTCCACCAATATTTGTAGCAAATCCTCTAACTAAATTTTTATTTAATTGTGCTGTATCAGAAGGTGTTAAATCATCAGCAATAATCACAACTTCTTCATCAATTAAAGCAGGGTTAGGTAATGATTTTCCTAAAAGATTAGCTAATAAACGACGAGAAACATCTTTAATATCAGCAGCTCTTTCTCTAAAGTATTCATCACCCATAGATTCAAACATTGCTACAAATGTATTAGCTACTTCTTCTAAAGCAGCAGCTGCATTACATTTTTCATTTTTAATTTTATCTTCAACTTGTGTTTTTAATTCAGGGTCAGATAAAACCAAAGCATGTGCATCAAAAACTGCAGCTTCTTCAGCAGATAAATTTTTTGAAGCAGCTTCCTTAATAGCTTCAAGTTGCTTACTTGTGCAATCCATTGCATCTTCATAAGCTTTAATTTCTTTTTCTACATCTTCAACAGTTTCTTTAGTTACTGTTAAATCAGGCATAACTAATTTGTATGCTTTAGCAATTGCAATACCATTAGATGCCGCAATACCTTTAATCATTGTCATTTTGACCTACCTCCATATAAATTTATTTTACCTTATTTTCAATATAAAATAAAGATTAAACTTTCTATATTTATTAAATTTATAATTTTCAAAATATGAAAATATAGCTTTTCATTTCACTATGCTTGTTATATAATAAAAGTATATTATAGGAGGGACAAAGATGGAAGTCATTATTGTAAAAGATTATGAAGAAGCAAGTCAAAAAGCTTGTGAAATTATGTTGAATGTTGTTAAAAGCAATCCAACTGCTAATTTAGGTTTAGCTACGGGATCTACACCTATTAGACTTTATGAATTGATGAGAGAAGATCACAAGAAAAATGGAACTTCATACAAAGATATTAAATCATTTAATCTTGATGAATATTTTGGTTTAGATCAATCTCATCCTCAAAGTTATCATTATTTTATGTGTCATAACTTATTTAATGAATTAGATATTGATATGAATAATGTTCATGTTCCAAAAGGAAATGGCAATATTGATGAAGAATGTAAAGCATATAACCAATTATTAGAAGACAATCCTATTGATATTCAATTATTAGGAATTGGTTCTAATGGACATATTGGTTTCAATGAACCAGGAACACCTTTTGATTCAGTTACTCACAAGGTTGATTTAAAACAATCTACAATTGAAGACAATGCACGTTTATTCTTTAATGGTAAAATTGAAGATGTACCTACTCAAGCAGTAAGTATGGGGATTGCAAATATTATGAAAGCTAAAAAAGTGCTTCTTATTGCTTCTGGTGAAGGAAAAGCAAAAGCTATTCAAGCTACAGTTGAAGGACCAAAAACAACAGATGTACCTGCAAGTGCTTTACAAGATCATCCTGATTGTATTTTAGTTGTTGATGAAGCTGCTGCAAGTTTATTAAAAAATAAATAAAAGATAAAAACTCCAATCTTGGAGTTTTTTTGTTGCACTTGTTATGATGAATTATCTGTCAAAAAAGGAATGAGAATAAAAAAAGGAGGGAATAGAATGACTATTCCCTCACATGGACTGGCAGCGTGCTATTTTCGCAGTTGCCTACTATCTTCGCCGCTGTGATGCTTAACTTCTGTGTTCGGCATGGGTACAG